>CACYWX010000062.1 GCA_902778205.1 uncultured Ruminococcus sp.
CCTCTGCGGAGGTCGGCTCAGGGCTCCGCCCTAAGAACCCGCGACCTTTTGTAAAAGGTCGATCAAAACTTTGAAATTGTTTTGCGACAGCCCGTTTTTTTGCACCGCTTCCCGTTCAATTCCGGTTTCCGCGGAGCCGGTTTTTTATAAAAGCCCCTTGATAATCCTCCAGAATTATAGTATAATGTAGTTTGAGTCAGAATCTCCGAAGCATGACGCGGATCGGGAGACGATCCGCGGAAAGGAATGTACATGAAAAAACTGCTTCTCGGCAACGAAAGCGTCGCCCGCGGTCTCTGGGAGGCCGGCGTCCGCTTTGTTTCCAGCTATCCCGGCACGCCCTCCACGGAAATCACGGAGTTCGCCGCGACCTATCCGGAGATGTACTCCGAATGGGCTCCCAACGAAAAGGTCGCGCTGGAGGCGGCTCTCGGCGCGGCTGTGGGAGGAGGGCGCTCCTTCTGCGGCATGAAGCACGTGGGCCTCAACGTGGCGGCGGATCCTCTGTTCGTGGCGGGTCCCACCGGCGTCGGGCGCGGCATGGTGATCGGCGTGGCGGATGATCCGGGCATGCACTCCTCTCAGAACGAGCAGGACAGCAGGCATTACGCCGTCGCGGCCAAGCTGCCCATGGTGGAGCCCGCCAACGCGGCCGAATGCAAGGAATACACAAAGATCGCCTACGACATCTCCGAGCGGTTCGACACCCCGGTCCTGCTCCGGCTCACCACCCGGGTCAGCCACAGCCGGTCCCCGGTGGAGGAGGGCGAACGGGTCGAATATGACATCCTGCCCTACGAAAAGGATCCCGGCAAGCACGTCATGATGCCCGCCAACGCCAAGAAGCGCCACATCGTGGTGGAGGAGCATCTGCGCCAGCTGGCGGAATACGCCGAGGTCACGCCCCTCAACACGGTGGAGGAGAACGGTGGCGAGGTCGGCATCATCACGGCCGGCAACTGCTGGAACTACGCCAAGGAGGCCTTCGGGAAGGGTGCTTCCTACCTGAAGCTGGGCCTTCTCAATCCCCTGCCGAAAAAGCTCATCCTGGACTTCGCGGCAAAGCACGCCCGCCTCATCGTGGTGGAGGAGCTGGATCCCGTCATCGAGAATCACTGCAAAACGCTGGGCCTCACCGTCACCGGCAAGGACGTGCTTCCCCTCTGCGACGAATACTCCGAGGAGCTTCTGAAATCCCGGCTTCTCGGCATCGAGCCCGACTTCTGCGAGGTGGGCGCGGCGATTCCCGGACGTCCTCCGGTCCTGTGCCCCGGATGTCCCCACAGAGGCGTGTTCTACACCCTGCAGAAGCTGAAGCTCCGGGTCTCCGGAGACATCGGGTGCTACACGCTGGGAGCGGTTCCCCCGCTTTCCGCCATCGACTCCGTCTACTGCATGGGCGCGTCCATCTCCTCCCTGCACGGCGCCGCCAAGGTCCGGGGCGAGGAGGACAAATACGTGGCGGTCATCGGCGACTCCACCTTCATGCACTCCGGTCTGACGGGGCTGGTGAACGTGGTGTACAACGGCGGAAAGACCACCACCCTGATCCTGGACAACTCCATCACCGGCATGACGGGCCATCAGGACAACCCGCTGACAGGCAGGACCCTCATGGGCGCTCCCGCCCCGAATCTGTCCCTGGAGGCCATCTGCGCTTCCCTGGGCATCCCGGAGGATCACATCCGCGCGGTGGATCCGAACGATCTGGAGGCCCTGGAGCGGGTCATCCGGGAAGAGGTGGCGGCTCCCTGTCCCTCCGTGGTCATCTGCCGCCGTCCCTGCGCTCTGCTGAAGTCGGTGAAGAAGAATCCCCCCATTCAGGTGAATGCGGACAAGTGCGTGGGCTGCAAGTCCTGCATGAGGATCGGATGCCCCTGCATTTCCGTCGCGGACAAGAAGGCCAGGATCGACGAAAGCATGTGCGTCGGCTGCGGTCTCTGCAGTCAGATGTGCCGCTTCGGTGCTCTGTAAAGGAGGACGCTATGTCTAAGAATATCATGATTGTGGGCGTCGGCGGACAGGGTACCCTGCTGGCGTCGAAGATACTGGGAAAGGCCGCCATGGACTCCGGAATGGACGTGAAGGTCTCCGAGGTCCACGGCATGTCCCAGAGAGGCGGATCCGTGGTGACCTACGTGCGGGTCGGCGACGAGGTGTACTCCCCCGTCATCGGGCGGGGCGACGCGGACGTGATCCTGAGCTTCGAGGTGCTGGAGGCGGCCAGATGGCTCCCCAACCTGAAGAACGGCGGCACGCTGGTCACCTCCACCCAGCAGATCAATCCCATGCCCGTCATCACCGGCGCGGCGGAATATCCCGAAGGTCTGGTGGACGACATGAAGGCGCTGGGCGTGGACGTCCGTGCCTTTGACGCTCCGGCCATCGCGGCGGAAGCGGGAAGCGTCCGGGCTGCCAACGTTGCCCTGATCGGCATGGCGGCGGATGCTCTCGGTTTCGACCACGACATTCTCCGGGGTGCCGTGGCAGCCTGCGTACCGGCCAAAGCCCTGGAGGTCAACCTGAAGGCCTTCGACACGGCGGTGACGCTGGCCGAGAAAGCGAAGAACTGACACAAGATTTCCCGTATCCTGTTATCACCGATCCGAAGGAGCTTTGCCGTGGTGGACCTGTTATCCCTTCAGAAGCATTTTATCCTGGAGCACCTGAGAGAGGGCGACACAGCCGTGGACTTCACCATGGGCAACGGCTACGACACCGTATTTCTGTCGAAGACCGCGGGGCCGTCCGGTTCCGTCATCGCCTTCGACATTCAGCCGGACGCGCTGATCTCCACGGAGAAGAATCTCCGCTCGAACGGCTGTCCGGACAACTGGCGGCTGATCTGCGCGTCCCACGACCGGGCCCGGGAATTCGTCCGAGGTCCCATCCGGGCGGGCATGTTCAACCTGGGCTATCTGCCCGGGAGCGGCCGCAAACAGCTGACCACCATGCGCTCCACCACCCTGCCCGCCGTCGAGCGCGCACTGGGCATGCTGGGGGAGGACGCGGTCCTGCTGGTGGCGGTGTATCCCGGCCATCCGGAGGGAGCCGCGGAAGGAGAGGAGCTGGGCAGGTACTTCTCTTCCCTGTCCCGGTTCCGGTATTCCATCGCCCAGTTCCGGATGCTGAATTCCCCGGACAGTCCGTTCTTCATCGTTTGTGAAACAAAGAAGGAGGCGCTCTGATGAGCCGTTCCATGAACCAGCAGAACCCGGGTCCCGGCCCGAGGAATCAGCGTACCGGACCTCCCGGACGCACTTCCTCCACCCCCGGCGCGCCTCGGAACGGAACCGGACGAAGCGGAACCGGACCCGCAAACGGAGCACCTCAGAACGGATACGGTGGGCAGTATGTTCCTCCCGTGAACGGCGCTCCTCAGAACGGGTACGGACAGTACAATCCTCCCGTGAACGGCGCTCCGCAGAACGGGTATGGTCAGTACGGTCCTCCCATGAACGGCATCCCGCAGAACGGATACGGACAGTTCGGAGCTTCTCCGGACGGATACAGCCGCCCGTCCTACAGGCCTCCGCAGAACAGCGCGCCGCGTCAGGCTCCCCGTTCCAACAGCCGGCCGGCGGATCAGAACCGGAACCGCGGACAGACGAGAAATCCCGCTCCGGGGCAGAGACCGGTCAACAGGACGTCCGGCTCCGGAAGCTCCCGTCCCCGCAGACCGTCCCCGCAGGGCGAGCAGATCACCCGGGCTCAGGCGCGGGCCGAGATGGAAAAGACCGTCCGGGCGCGGAAGAAATCCGAGGCGCGGGCGGAACGAAGAGAAGGCCTCCGAACCGTGGGACGCTTCGCGGTCTACCTGCTGTGCGCAGTGCTTCTGCTGGCCGTGCTGGCGGGAGGCGGGGTCCTGATCGCCCTGCATCACACGCCTCACGCGCCGGTCAGCACCGGGAACATCTCCTTCTACTACGGCGGCACCAAGGTCCGGACCGAGGCAGCCTCCCGGTGCGTGGACGACGACGAGCTCTATGTGTGCTTCAACGATCTGGCGGATTACCTCGGCATGAAGGAAAGCGGATCGGCCGACGAGATGAAGTTCATCCTGCGGACCAACGACAACGCCCTGACCTCCGCCGCCGGCGACGGCACCGAGGAAAGCGTGGTCTTCTATACCGACGAACACAGGGTGGTCATCAACGGGCAGGTGGAGCTTCTGGACGTGCCGAATATCCTCATGGGCGAGGAGATCTGGGTCTCCACCGGGTTCCTGACGGACTGGATGGAAAACCTGTCGGTCAGTTACAAGCCCGCCCAGCGGTCGGTGAAGGTCTCCCGGATCGTGGACGAGGAGCACTCCGAACCGGAGAACAAGATCACGGTGTACCTCCCAATCTCCTTCCGGCTGAAAAAGAACGCCCCGCTGGAATCCATCGAGGAGGACCCCGGCATCGGTCTGCTGTCGGATTCCCTGCTGGAGGCCACGGCGTACGATCTGGCGTTCCAGACGGACCTCTCCGACTATGAGGACTACATGAATCCCCAGGGCGACAAGAGGGACGCCTTCCTGATCCTGGTGAACGCGGATCATCCGCTGACCGCCGGAGACGTACCCCGTGATCTGACCGACGTGATCTACACCAGCTCCGCCAGAAGCACCCAGCAGCTGCGGGAATTCCCCGCGAAGGCTCTGGAGGCGCTGTTCAAGGAGATGCACCACTACGGCTACTACAGCATGGCAGTGTATGCCGGGTACCGTTCCTACGACTATCAGGCGGGCATCTTTGAGCAGTACGTGCAGAATGAGCTGGCCAGCAATCCCGCTCTGTCCAGGGAGGAGGCGGAGGCTCTGGTGCTCGCCTACTCCACCCGTCCCGGCACCAGCGAATACCAGACCGGGCTGGCGGTGGATATGGACACCATGGGTTCCTTCACCACGGACTTCGCCTGGACCACCGAATACTACTGGCTCCAGGAGAACGCGTGGAAGTTCGGATTCGTCCTCCGGTTCCCCAGCGACAAAACGGAGGTCACGCACAACTCCTTCGAGCCCTGGCACTACCGCTATGTAGGCCGCTATCACGCGAAGATCATGCACGACAACGGCCTGTGTCTGGAGGAGTACATCGCAAGGATCTCGAACTGACAATTCCATCATCAAAACAACCGGCCGGGCTTCTCACAAGTCCGGTCGGTTTTCATTTTCAAAAAAGACAGGGATTCGGCAGGACCACTGTATATGGCTGTCCCGCTGTAAGGCAAAACGGGGAACCCTCTTAAGGAAGGTTCCCCGTTTGTTGTTGGGTTGTTATCCTGATCCGGAAATCAATCAGCCGTCAGGCCGGAACGCTCGATACCCTGAACGATGTATCTCTGACCGAAGAGGTAGAGGATGATCAGGGGAGTGATGATCAGAATACCGCAGGTATTCGTGATAGCGGACGAGTACAGGGACTGGCCCGCGTAGTTCGTGTCGAGGGACTTCGGGATCTTGATGATGTCGGGAAGGAGCTTGTCGCCGGCCGTGGTGTAGAACAGGTCGGTGTAGAAGTTATCCGTCCACTGCCAGCAGAAGGCGAACATGAAGACCGTGATCATCATCGTGGTGGAAAGGGGGATAATGATCGAGAAGAAGGTTCTCATGATGCCGGAGCCGTCCAGGTAAGCGGACTCTTCCAGTTCATCCGGGATACCGCGGAAGAACTGTCTCAGCATGAAGATGTACAGACCGTTCTTATAGGCAAGGCCTGTCAGGGACAGGATGTACAGCGGCCAGTTCGAGTTGATGAAGTTGATCGAGGTCTTGCCGCCTGTTACGTTGATCGCGTCGATCACACCGCCTCCTAAGAAGTTGATGATGCCGAGCACGTCGAAGTAACGGAACTTCATGAAGAGGGAAAGCTGCAGGGTTGCGTGAGGCACCACCAGGGTGAACAGCACGCACAGGAAGAGGATGCTGTTGCCCTTGAACTTGAACTTCGCAAAGCCGTACGCGATGAACATGCAGATGAAGGTCTGGATGATAGCGCACACCAGGGACAGGATGAAGGTATTGAGAAGGGCTTCCCAGTACTTGTTGTCCTTGATGATGGCTCTGTAGATCTCAAGGTTCGGGTGCTTCGGGATCAGGACCACCGTCACGTCCACGAAGTCTTCCTTGGACATGAAGGAGGAGGAGATCTTGGAGAAGAACGGGAAGAGAATGACGTAGGAAATACCGAGGAGGAGAACCAGGCGGAAGATGTAGTAGATAACCTTTTTCAGGGTGTACAGGTTGATCAGCTTCGCCTTGACACGGTCCCAGAACGGAGTCCGGTCCTCGAAGTCCACCTTGATGGTGTTCTTCGTTTCTTTTTTGATTTTCGGTGCAGTCTGCGCGTTATTCATCAATCAGTTCCTCCTTTCTCAGTCTCTTCTCTGATAGAAGATAAATCCGCTCAGGATACCGGCCACGGCCGCCAGGATCAGGATGACGATCAGGAAGTACATCCAGGACATGGCGGAGGAGAGGACGTTGCCGTCCGCCTGCTCGTAAACCGTGGAGATATAACGCATGACCGCGTTGTCGTCCGCCGTGAAGGCGTCGATGATCGTGTAGATGGTATTCACCAGGATCATCGGGGACACCATAGGCAGGGTGATCTTCCAGAAGGTTTCCCAGCCGGAAGCGCCGTCGATGGAGCAGGATTCGTAGATGGCGGGAGAGATGGACTGAAGTCCGGAGAGGAAGATCAGCATCTGTACGCCGCAGCGGTTTACGATGTTGAAGATGTTGTTGACCATCTGCACCACGTATTCCACGATTTCGGTACCGACCATCATATTGTCGAAGAGCCGTTCCACGTCAAGGACGGAAACGATCTGCGTCGCCTGGGACTCCTGGCCGGAACCGTCGTCGATACCGGAGGACTCCTGCATGTAGGAGCTCAGGGTATTGGCGCGGTCGATGTCGGAGATCAGACCGGTGGTCAGGATGACCGGGATGAAGAAGATGGCACGGAACGCGGCGCGTCCGATGATCTTCTGGTTCAGGATAATGGCGATAAACAGGGAGAAGATGACTATGGAAGGAATGTCGAGGATGAGCTGTCTCAGACCGGCCACCAGCGTCGTCACATAGGAGGTGTCGACGAGGAGCGCGTCGGAGTAGTTCTTCCAGCCGACGAATTCAAGCCGGTAGCCGCCGCCCACCAGGATCTTGATCTCATTGAAGGAGTACTTGATCGAGTCAAAGATGATGGGCAGGTAGATCAGAACGAAGCCGATGAGGAAGGGGAGTACGAATATCCAGCCGGCCTTTGCCTTCTTGGATTCAAGAGAGGCTCTGCTCTTTTTCTTCTTACCGGGGGCATCGACCTGAATCTTCTGTTTCTTCCCGCCTTTGCCGGCGTCAATATTTAAGTTCATGAATGCGCTCCCCTTTCTTAACCAATTCTTTCAAAGCTCAGAGGACCGACGTTGATCTTCTGGCCGTTGTAGTTGACAACGATGTTGAAGGAGTTGTAGTTGATGATGAAGCTGACGCCGCCTTCGTACTCGACGCGCACCACGGAGCCGCGGGTGGTCTTGTACTTGTCGAGGCCTTCTTCTTCCTCTTCTTCCTCATCGGGAACAAGCTCGCCGAACTCGTCGTAGTGGAAGCCTTCGGGAGCTTCTTCCTGCTCGTCATCGGCGGGAGCGGGAGCTTCCTCTGCGGCCTCTTCGGCGGGTTCTTCCACCGCGGTGCCGGCAGCCTCGGCAGCTTCAGCCGCGAGACGGGCTTCCAGTCTGGCCGCGCGCTCTTCCTTCTCCTTCTTCTCAGCCTCAGCTTCCTTCACGGCCGCATCTTCAAGGGCCTTGGCGGCTGCGTCGGCTTCGATTTCGTCGTCATCGGGAACGCGCTCAGCGTCGAGGAATTCGTGGTCAACGATGTAGGAGGTCTGCAGATCCTTGATGGCGTTGTTCAGAGTGCTGTAGTAGCGCTCCACGTCGTCCTTCCAGATCTCGTAGGAAACGGAGTAATACTTGGAGAGTCTGAAGTCTTCCTTCAGGTCGCTGGTGTTCTGGTAGGAGAGCATGAAGTACATGGCGGCGCCGTTTTCGATGGCGTGCAGGATGCCTTCATTGATGTCGCCTTCCATATTGATCGGCGTGCCCGCGAAGACCTTGGAGCCGTGGTAAACCATGCCGAGGAACGGAATGGATTCGCTGGCCTTCACATAGGTGGAGGAGGTCAGGGAGGCATTCAGGATGACGTCCGCGTACTTGACGGCGAAGGCGTTGCCCTCTTCGATCATGACGTGGGGGATGTCGTTGCTGATGCGTTCCAGCAGATCCAGCGTGAATTCCTTGTTGTCCTCGCGGTGGTACGGCTCGTCTTCGTCAAAGTCGGAGTTCAGGTCGGTACCGAGGGTGGAAACGGAGATTGCGTCGTTGCCGTAGGAGAGGTACGTGGGTCCGAACTTGTCGTAGAGCCGTCCGAAGTACGCCGGGGAGATGGCGATGGCGAAGGAACGGTCGAAGCTCTGCGTAGCGGCGTCGTAGGCGCGTCTGGTGGTGTACCGGTCGTCGATGGTGCGGACCGCGTGCCACTTCAGGGAGATGCCGTCGAACAGCTGCTGGTTGCGGATGTACACGAAGTCGAAATCGGGGTAAACGGTGAAGTTGTTGGCCTTGGCGAAATCAACGAGATCGTTGAAGCCCTTCTTGCCGCCCACCACGCGGGTCCACTTCAGACGATAAGGAACCGTGGGGTTCATACCGCCGTTGGCGTAGCCGGTGAGCTTGAAGTTGATGTTGCTGATGCCCTTCTCGGAGAGTTCAGAGTAGATGGTCTCGATGTCCTCGAAGGTGGTCAGGGGCGTATCCACTTCCACGGGGAAGGACAGGATGCGCTCAGTGGTCTTGACGGAACCGAAGGTCTCGATGAACAGCGGGACATCCGCCTTCACGTCGGCCGCGGTCATCTTGGTCAGGTCGCCTCTCGCGGTCATGTAATCGCGGTAAGCGGTGGCCATGCCGGTCCACTCGGCCTTGTAGCCTTCCGTGCCGTTGGCCTTGGCCAGATTCTCGTCCTTCAGGAAGAAGTACTGGATTCTGTAGGAGTCGGTGTACTTTCTCTTGGAGGTCACGGTCCAGGTTGCGGAACCGGACACGGAGATGGAGTCGGCAAGGTTGTACTCGTCGGACGGACGGGGCGTGAACATGGCGTACACAGTGTTGTACGGATGGAGGGAACCGCCGCAGACCGCCATCAGGGAGGCCAGGGAGTCGCCCTCGGTGATCACAGCCAGGAAGCCGTTGTTATAGGTAGTTTCCTCAGCTTCAGCATCCGCCGCGTCGCCGGAAGTAGGAGCAGCAGCCGCGCCGCCGGGCGTTCCGGGATAGGTGGTCACGACGCCGTAGTAGGGCATTCTCATGCTCTCGGCGTGCTGACCGGAGATCTCATGGTACGCGTAGTCCGCGCCGTAGAGCTGGCCGGACAGGTTGACGGACTGGCCCTTGAAGTCCTGGAACCGGATCAGGGCGCCGGAGCCGTCGGGAATCACGGAATAGCCCTCGTACTTGTTGCTGCCCGCGCCGAAGAACGGGAGAACAGATACGTTCTTGAACTGGTACGCGGATTCGTCGAATTCGATACCGTTGGCGGGAAGACGGACAGCCAGACCGTCGTCGTTCAGGGTGTACTCAAGGCTGAGACGGAATCTCGGCGGAGCCGCGTCGGCGCCGGTGTACTTGGTCAGGTCGTGGTCGTAGTCCAGTTCTTCGTAGGTGTACAGAGGGCAGTAGGTCTTGATGATGTTCTCAAGCTCTCTCAGCTCTCTGGCCTTAATGTCCGGGTCGCAGACGTACACGGCCATTTCGTTGGTAATGGGGAACTTCGCCACCATTTCCAGCACGCCGCGCTCGGTCAGGGACTCGTCATCCTTGTCCTTCAGGGTGTAGAAGGAGCTCAGCTTGTTTCTGTGCCACTCGTAGTCGATCTGGCCCAGGATCATTTCGTCGAAACGTTCGCGCTTGATCATACGGGGAACCAGACGGATGGTCTGCTCTTCACCCATGATGTACTCGACGCGGATACCGTTCTTGATGCTCTTCTTGGTAATCTGGTTCCGGAGGGCGGCTTCATAGTAGCTGTTCATGGTTTTCTGAACGTCGTTCTCCAGATAGGTGATGATGATCTGAGACAGGAGCTGCTGCTTCACGGCGTCGGAGATGACCTGGAAACCGGAAGCGATGTCGAAAGGGTTGGAGAAGGTGACCTGGCCGGTGGAGAGGTCCTTCACAGCGATTTCACCGGTGAATTCCTCGTACCACAGCTGGTAGCCGTTCTGCTCCTTGACCATGATCATGTCGGCGAGCTTATCCTCAGCCGTCTCATAGTTCGTGTTCAGATAATCGATCAACGGCACGCCGTCTTCATCAACCTTGTCGGCGTAGGCGGCTTCCGCGGGGACTACCAGAGAACCGAGAAACATGACCGTTGTCAGGAACGCTGAAACGATTCTTTTTATTTTCATAATTCTTTCTCCTTCTCTGTACTATACGCGGTAGCTGATTTCGTTCACGATGTTCACGACGAAGCTGACGATCTTCGCCATAAGGCTGGAGAACAGCACGCCGATGAACATGATGAACGCCATACCGACAATGGTGCCCAGGCAGGCCAGAACGTTCTTGCCGGCGGAGTAGTCGTGGGTGACCATCATGGCGAAGAACAGCAGCAGACCCATCCAGATGTAGGCAAAGGACTGGAGCATGGTGAGGATGCCGCCCTCGTTCTTGGTCAGGAAGTTGGAGATGATGGTGACCGGGATGATGATCAGCGGCAGGGGCGTCAGGCAGTAGCAGCAGGCGGTGAAGATATCGCCCATGGAGCCTTCGCCTTCAAACAGGGTCGTGAGACACCAGTTGGCAACGGTCCAGAGGAGCAGAGGCGCCACGACGGCGGTGATGGCTCCCATGATGTTGAAGCTGGTGGACGGACGCGGGTTGAAGATGTAGCCCGTACCGATGGTGTTGTAGAAGTACGCGATGATGGTGATCAGCAGGCCGATGGTCCCCGAACCGACCACAACGACTTTGTCTGACAGTTTCATACCGGACATGGCATATGCATGGGCAGCGATCGAAAGCGGTTCCACCATGGCTGCCTCCGCCTGCATGGCCTGGGCTGCTTCCTTGTTTGGCTTGAGCAGCTCTGCATTCCGCCAAATCTCGTCAAACAAAGCCAGAACCTGTGCCTGGTCGACACCGTGGATCGCCATATTCTGCCGTTCACTCCATAGGAGATTGAACACCACGCTGTAGAAAGACAACTGATTATAGGCCATTTCCTCCCGCAAATCGTCCATCCTGCTGCTGATTGTGCTCATCAGTGTTTCATAGTCACTTTTGT
>CACYWX010000063.1 GCA_902778205.1 uncultured Ruminococcus sp.
GCTCCAGCAGGGAAGGGACCGCCATGTTCATGAGATTGCGCATGAGATAGACGAAATCCGTCGTCAGCGGGAGGTTGGAGTCGTGGGGATCGAAGAGCAGAACCGCTTCGGTGGTGCCGTCCTCCTTCATCCGCGCCAGAAGGACCGGATCGCTTCCGGCGGAGCAGACCGTGACCCATTCGTCGGAGGCTTCGGCCAGGATATGCCGCGCCGCGGAGATCCCGTCCAGCTTCATGTAGCGCAGGAGCCGGTCCTTCATGCCGCTGTCCGCTGCCGATGCCGCCAGGCCCGCCGCCTCCTCCGACACGCCGGTCTCTGCGATCCCCTCGGGCATCCGGTCCGGATTCACGTAAAGGACCGCACCCGCCGCGGGGACCTCCTCCGGCACGGTCCCGTCGTACAGGATCAGGTCGAATTCGCCGCTCACCGGAGTCGGGGACACCCGGAGCCTTCCCCGGTCCAGGGCGGTCAGCGCGCTTTCGAAATAATAGGGCGTTTCCGACACGAGAAGGGTGTCGCAGGGACGGTCCCGTTCGGGGAAATACGCCAGCCGGTTGTCCGCCTCGAAGGCGTCGCCGGGATCCACGGTCAGCGCGGCCCAGCCGATCTCATCCGCGCCGGGGACGGTAAAGCGGACCTTCACCGGCGTATCCGCGGGGCATTCCACGTTCGCGGCGTCCAGAAGCCGTCCGTCCGCGGATACCCCCGCCGGGATCACCGCGTCACGGCCCCAACTGGTGAGGTCGGCCTCCAGCACGCATCCGCCCTCTCCGTCCCGGGAAGCGCTCAGACCGGTCAGGGAGGCGTTCCACTCCCCGCCGTCCAGGGAGATGACCGTCACCCCGTCCGCCTCCTCCACCATCTGATCCGTATAGACGATCACTTCCGCATCCGGATGCCCGAAGCGGAAGAGCTGAGCCAGGGTCATGGCGCCGGACAGGGACGAGGAGCCCCATCCGCAGGGAGAGGCCGCCAGGGCGTCCGAGATCTCCTTCCGGGAGGAGGATTCCGAGACCACGGTCTTCGCCTCCTCTCCCGCCGTCACCACGGTCACCGTGCTTCCGCGGCCCGTTTCCTTCGCCAGGGCCAGGATCCTGTCCACGGCGGCGTCGTACCGGGTCAGGCCGGATTCCGTGACGGTGCGCATGCTGGCGGAGGCGTCAAGGATCACCAGATAATCTGCGCGGCTTCCCCCGGAGAGGACCGGACGCGCGGCGAGAAAGGCCCCGCCCGTTACCAGCAGGAGCTGCAGGACAAAGACCAGCCACCGCTCGAGGAAGGAGAGGGGCAGTCTGCGCTTCATGAACCGGTCGCTGAGCCGCCAGATGTAGCTCGACGACACCCGCCGGTTTTCGTGCTGCGGCCGGATCAGCCAGATGGCGATGAGGACCGGGATCCCGAGAAGAAGCCACAGTCCCGCCGGATTCTGAAACCTCATTGTATCATCTCCGATCGGATCGCTCCGTCAAGCAGGACGCGGGCCACGGGCTCGTCCGTCCTGCAGGTGAAGAACCGGACCCGCCGCGCGGCGCAGAAGGACCGGATGTCGTTCTCCAGCCATGCGCAGGCCTTTGCGTAGGCCTGAAGCCTCTGCCGTCCGATGTGCATTCTGAAATTCCGCTCGTCGTCCTCCCCCACGGCCTCCGTGTCGTTGAGCCGGAGCCTTCCCGTGAGGGCGGGAGCCGTCTCGTCCGGGGACAGGACCCGGATCAGGCAGACCTCGCGCTCCCGTCCGAGAAGCCAGTCCACCGCGCCCTTCCAGTCCCGGTCCGTGAGAAAATCGGAAATCAGAAAGCTGATCCCGTCCTTTTTCCCGGGATCCGGACAGCGCGGCACGGACACGTCCATTTTCGTCTCGCCGCCGCATTTCAGACCCTCCAGCCTGTCCAGCGCCAGCGCCCAGCCGTCCCGGGTCGAGACCGCCTCCGTCACCCGACGGCATTCCTCTCCCTCCAGCGCGTACCAGGACACCCGGTCCGATCCGCTCACCGCCAGATAGCCGAGAAGGGCGGCCAGGCGCAAGGCGGTCCGGTGCTTGTCCGGCGTTCCCCAGGCCATGGAGGCGGACCCGTCCACGTAGATCCGGTGGTGCTGCCGCCGCTCGTCCGTGAACAGCTTCAGAAAGAGCTTGTCCGTTCTCCCGTACAGCTTCCAGTCGATCCGCCGCGGGTCGTCCCCCGGGATGTAGGGCCGGTAATCCGCGAATTCCATGGAGGAGCCGTAGTACGCGGACCGCCGGTTTCCCCCGAACATTCCCTCCATCAGCCCGCGGATGTTGAGATCCCGGCTGTCCAGAAGGGCGATGGTTCCGTCGTCGATCAGTCGTTCCCCTGCCATGGCGCTCACGTTCTGCGGAAGAGGCGTCTGCTGTCCGGCGCCTCCGCGTTTTCGGTTTTCGTCCGGTTCCCGCCCCTCGCCTCGGCGATCAGCGCGCGGATCACCTCGTCCGGCGTATGACCGCTCATGACGGCGTCGTAGGTCAGCTTGATCCGGTGGCGCAGAACGGGGCAGGCCAGGGCGTCCACGTCGTCCCGGGATACGTTGTACCGCCCGTCGGTCAGCGCCAGGATCTGTCCTCCGGCGATGAGGGCCTGCACCGCCCGGGGACTCGCTCCGAACCGCAGCTCCTTCTTCGCCGTCGGGGATGCCCCGTCCAGCTCCGGATGGGTGGAGGAGACCAGCCTTGCCGCGTACTCCACCACCTCGTCGATGACCGGGATGCTCTTGGCGGTCTCCCGCATGGCCAGAAGCTCATCGCCGTTCATGACCCGCGCGGCCCGCTCCTCCTGGGTGTCCTGGGTCAGCCGTACGATCCGGCAGAGCTCCTCCTCCCCGGGGAAGGTCATGAGCAGCTTGAACATGAACCGGTCCGTCTGGGCCTCGGGAAGCACATAGGTGCCGTCCTGCTCGATGGGATTCTGGGTGGCCAGCACGAAAAACGGCTCCATCAGCGCCCAGGTCCTCCCGCCGGCGGTCACGCGGTGCTCCTGCATGGCCTCAAGCAGTGCGGACTGGGTCTTGGGTGTCGCGCGGTTGATCTCGTCCGCCAGAACGATATTGGAAAAGACCGGGCCGCCCACGAACCGCTGGACGTTGTTCCCCTTTTCGTCCTTTTCGATGATGTTGGATCCTGTGACGTCGGCGGGCATCAGGTCCGGCGTGAACTGGATCCGGGAAAACATCAGATCCAGCGTCCGCGCCACGGACCGGACCAGCCGGGTCTTGCCCGTGCCGGGAACGCCCTCCAGCAGGACGTTGCCTCCCGCGATCATGGCGATCAGCGTGCCGTCCACCGCCTCGTCCTGACCCACGATGTCCTTTGCGATTTCTCCGCGGACCGCTTGGTACTGACGGCTGAAATACCGGATCCGCTCCTCCATGCTCCAGGCGTTGTTCATATCGTCTCCTTATCTGTCAAGGTCTTCGAAATAGGCGCGGGCGGCGTCCTCGGCCTCATAGGGGATCTCCCCGTTCTCCGCGTCGCGCAGATAGTCGGAATAGTAGGCGGAAAAGACCTTCCCGTAGGGAACCGCCCCGGAGATCGGATCGTAGACCGGCTCCGTCATGGCCGAGGGGATCCCCTCTCTCTCTCCTTCGCCGGAGCCCTGTCCTTGTCCGTCCTCTCCGCCGGGCATCTCTCCGGGGCGCTCTCCGGGACCTTCTCCCGGGAACTCTCCTTCCCCTTCCATGCCTTCTTCGCCTTCGCCGGGGACCAGCATCATCTCTCCGCCCTCCATGCCTTCTTTGCCTTCCTCCCCCGCCTCTTCCTCCTCTTCTCCGAGGAGCATGCGGCGGGCCTCCTCCAGCACGTCCAGCGCTTCGTTCATGGCGCCCCGGGATGCCTCTCCCTCTCTGGCGGCGTCTTTGACGTTTTCTTCCGTGCCGCTGATCTCTCCGAGGGCGCGCAGGACGCTGTCCGTGTTCTCCATTTCATCGATCAGCCGGTCCAGCTCCTCCGCCAGACGTCCCTCGCCCGACGCCTCCATCCGGTCCCTCTCCTCCCGGAGCATGTCCAGCACGTCCTCCCAGACGCCGCTCATTTCGTCCGTCTCCCGCGCGAACCAGGACGCCGGGACAAGAACGCTCGCCGCGGCCGTCAGTAGGGCCAGCAGAAGAAGCACGACGGAGGCGGCGCCGATTTTTCCCCTGAGACGGCCCGGGCTGACCGTTTCCAGATGGCGCAGGGCGTCCTCCCGCTGGAGCGAGGCGATCTCATAGGGAGAATTCCGCAGGGCCAGCATAGCCGAGGTCCGGTCCTTCAGCCCCAGCGCGTCGACCCGCCGGGCGGTCTCGGCCTGATTCGGCAGAAGGATCCAAAACGCCGCGGTCAGTGTGACGAGGGCCGCCCCGCCGGATACGATCCACGCGATCCCGCCGCCTTCCGCCTGCGCGATTTTGTACGCCAGCGTCACGGCCGCAAAGACAAAGCCCCCGGCCGTCAGCGCGGCAAGAAAAGCCCGGACCGCCGCGTGGAGGCCGAGCCTCCGCCGATAGGGCCGGACCGCTTTGGATATGAGCTCCGGATTGGTCATGATTCGCTCCGATTCCCGCAGTGGTTCGATGTTGATCATATTGTACCATCCCCCGTGCCGCCCCGCCAGTGGGATTCTGTAAACAGAATGAAACTATTTTCAGAATCCCTGCATATCCATACGCCCATCCGCAGGACCGGAAACCGGACAAAAGGCTGCCGCATTTCTCCTTTTTCGGGGGTTCATGCGACAGCCCGTCGTACCCGGCGGATCCTGATCCCGGCGGGGTCGGCCTTCATTCTGACCGCATCCTTCCGGCTCTCGGGACGGCATTCCGGACCATGCGCTCAGCGGGGCATTCTCTCCTTCCAGTCCTTCATGAGCTTTTCCAGAAGACCGGTCAGCGCCGCTTTCTCCTCCCCGCTCAGACAGGAGAACATCTCCGCGCGGCTGGCCCGGCGGTTCTCCTCCGCCCGGACCGCTTCCTCTCGACCGGCCTCGGTCAGCTGAATGTCCATGGTCCTGCGGTCCTCCGGATTGGGGGTCCGCCGGATCATGCCGCCGCTCTCCAACTTGCTGACGATCTCGCTGGCGGAGCCGGGCTGGATCCCGAGGCGTTCCGTCAGATCCCGCTGAGTGAGGGGACCGCCGTTCAGCATGACGAGGATCCGCTTCTGGCCCTCCCGCCCGTCGGACCTCATGCGCATCATGCGGCCCGCGGCGCGGAGACAGAATGCCAGCCTGCCGTCGGTGTCGTCCGGAATGTCTTCGGGATCGGGCCATTCCCGCATGCCCCCCCCCTCTCTTCCGCGCTGACCTCCCCCGCCCATGCGTCCGCGTCGGCGGTCCGATCCTCCGGGTCTGCCCCGGTGTCCCTCAAAGCCTTCGCCGTGCCGATCGTGATGGGGGTCGTCCTCCGTATCTCCGGGTCTGCCGTGACGGCCCTCAAAGCCTTCGCCGTGCCGATCGCGGCGGGGACCGTCCTCCGTTCCTTCATGCCAATGGCGGCGTTCGTCCGTCTCTTCCCGGTGTTCACGCTCCGGGAGGGTCCCGGTTTCGGCAAAGATCCTTCCTCTTTCGCAGTGCGGCTCGCTGAGATCGCAGTGTCTCCCGCATCCGGGACAGGTTTTCGTGTTGTCCGTATAATCCTTGTATTCCATTTTGTCCCTCCGATTGATAATTTATAAGGTACCTTGATTATATCATCTGCCGGTGAGATTGTCAAGGTACCTTTTGAATATTCAGAAAACAAAAAAGCGCCCGGAGAACCGAACGGATTTGTGCATATTAACGAAAAGCATCGCCTGCGTACTGCTCCGCACGTCCCCGTCGAAGGCGTTGGCCGTCGGGCGATGACGGGGATCCTCGCCGCGTCCGGACGATCCGTGGTCCGAATGGCCCGATCCTGAATTCACTCTATAATATTGTTTTTGATTGATCTGTTTACAAAAAAGGTCACTGGGGATGCGCAGCTCCCCAGGATGCGCAGCTCCCCAGGATGCGCGGCTCCCCAGGATGCGCGGCTCCCCGATAAAGGAGAAAAGAACAACAAACACTTCTGAATCACAATAGGGCTGCCGCATTTCTCCTTTTCCGGGATTCATGCGACAGCCTCGTGGTATCAGGATCAGAACGCCCGCCGGCTCCTCTCGTCCGGGTCGATTTCGTATCCGCCGCCCGGCTCCGGCTGCCATTCGTAGCGGTTCAATCCCTCCTCCGGGAAGAGGTTGGCCATGATTGCCGCGATCACGCCGCCGTGGGTGACGAGCAGGGTGTCCCGGTCCTCGGACAGCAGCCGGTCAAGACCGCAAAGGACCCGCTCCGTCATCCCGTTTCCGCTCTCGCCGCCGGGGGTGACGTTCTCCTCGTTGTTGCCGCTGATCCAGGTGATGTAGGCGGGATCCTCCTTCATCTCCTCGTAGGAGCGCATCTCGAAGGCCCCGAAATCCATCTCCCGGAACGCGGGATCCGCCGAGTGGGGCAGGTCCCCGTACAGAACGGCCAGGGTCTCCTCGCACCGGAGCATGCCGCTGGTCAATATCCGCATCCCCTCCGGCGAGGGATAGGTCGCGGTCTTTTTCCTCTCCTCGAGAGCCGCACGTCCGGCGGGAGACAGGGGCAGATCGGTGCTCCCGCAGTAAAGGTGCCGTTCGTTGGCCTCCGTCCTTCCGTGACGAATGAGAATCAGTTTCATTTCAGCCTCTCCTCCAGTCCGCAGAAGACCCGCGTCACCGTTTCGGCCTCCGACGCCAGATACGCCGCCAGCCGCCCGGTACACTCCCGCCAGGCCCGCATGTCCGCTCCCATGGGCACCACGCCGCAGAAGATGTCCTGACAGATGAGGACGCACCCCCGCCACGCCGCCCGGTTCTCCCGGAATACCTCCAAGGGATCCGTCCCGTTTTTCACGCACCAAAGGGTGAATTCCTCGAGCCGGTCGATGCACCGCGCGCCGAAGCGGATTCCCTCCGATTCCGTGCAGGTGTAAATATCGTCCTCCGTCAGGCCGTACCGCTGCACCGCGCAGTCCCGCTTGCCCTGGTACGCGCCTCCGATGATGAAATCCATGAATGCCTCCTTATGCTGATTTAAAAGGGGAACGCGGCTTTCTTTCGGAGAAAGCCTGGCAAAGAACTCTCAAAACGGGAAAGAGGATTGGCTGTTCCGATGAAGTGAAACCGAAGCTTTGGCACACACCAATTCAGCTGTCCGACCTTATCAGAGTTATTGCACGCGAGCTCATCGCAAGGCGATTCGCCTCCTGCATGAAGCGCTCAAAACCCATGAAGTCAGTCTTCAGGATTCGAAAACGGTGTTAAATCAACGCAAAAACCGCGATCCCGCACAGCTCGCCGAAGGTCAGGGCGTATCCGGAGATGTCCCCGCTCATGCCGTCCAGCGATTTGAACCCGCGTCTCAGATACCAGAGATACCCGAGGAGCACCGCCGGCGTCACAAAGCCGTACCAACCCAGCAGAACGAAGCCCAGGGCGGCCTCCAGTACCAGCAGGACGGCGAACCACACCGCGTGGGACCGCTTCACCCCCTGGCGGTAGGTCCCGGCGTATTCGCTGACGCTGAGGGGCCGGAGCACCATCACGCAGAGCCCCGCCGCACTCCGGGATACCGCCGGGATCAGGGTCAGGGCGAAGAGATTCGCCTCCTCCCGCACGGAAGACAGCAGGGCGAACTGCGCCGTGACCAGAAGGATCCCCGCGATCACCGCGAAGGAGCCCACGTTCGGGTCCTTCAGGATGCGCCGCCGCTCGTCGAGATCCCGCCAGGACTTTACCGCGTCCGTCACGTCGAGAAAGCCGTCCATGTGCATCCCGCCGGTCACGAGGAAGGGATACGCGCAGAGGACGGCCCCCGAAACAAGGGCGGGCAGGGCGAGCAGACGGGTGAGGTACGCCAGCCCCGTCCAGAGGATCCCGATCCAGAGCCCCGCGAAGGGCAGGAACAGGGTCATGAGGGGCCTCGCCGCGTCGTCCCAGACATGAAAGGGGCAGGGAATGGCGCAGAACATGGAAAAGCACATGACACAGGCGTTGAGGTATTTTTTCACAGCGTCAGCCCTCCCTTCCGGAATACCGGGATCCCCGCCGTCATTTCGATCACCACGTCGCACAGCCCGGCCAGCAGTCGGTCGATTGAGGCCAGATCCCGCCGGTAGTTCTCCGTGAAATCGTCGTACCTCGCGGCGTCGGAGTAGAGATAATCCGAGACGAACACCGCGTTCTCCGCCTCCCGCGCCAGCCGCGCGAGACCGGACCGGCACCTCTCCGCCGCCATGGGATCCGGCTCCCGGTCAAAGGTGTCCGGGTACATTTCGTTCAGCAGAAGAGCCGTCGCGCTGTCCACGAGATAGGTGGCGTCCCGGCCGCCGAGGTCCGTGCAGGAGCCGATGTCCCGCCCGAGCTCCAGGGTCCCGAAGCCCTTTTCCGCCCGCTCGGCCACATGGCGCGCGATCCTGGCCCGATCCTCGCCGTCGTAGGGGATCATGGTGGCCACGTAATACCGCCGTCCCCCGCCCGACAGCTTCACGGCGATGTCCTCGGCCAGCGCGGTCTTGCCGTTCTTCGCGCCGCCTGAGAGAAATACGGTCATGACACTCCTCCCGGGATTTTGAAGGAATCCCCGGCCCGTATGGGCTCCAGATACCCGTCGTCGATCCGCGCCTCCTCAAACGTAGCCATGCCGTTCATGGCGGCGCAGGCGGCGTCCAGCATCATCATGGCGATGGGACAGCCGCTCCCCTCTCCGAGCCTCATGCCCAGATCGAACAGCGGCTCAAGTCCCAGCTCCTTCATGGCGATCCTGTATCCGATCTCCGCCGAGGCGTGGGACGGAATGAGAAAATCCGCCGCCGCGGGACAGAGCCGGACCGCCGCGAGAGCCGCCGCCACGGAGATGAAGCCGTCCATCACCGCGGGGACCCTCATCTCCGCCGCGCCGAGGAAGGCCCCGGCCATGGCCGCCAGATCGAAGCCGCCAACCTTTGCCAGAACGTCCAGGGGATCGGCCGGATCGGGAGCGTTGACCGAGAGCGCGCGACGGATCACGCCGAGCTTGTTCCGGTAGCCCTCGTCCGTGAGTCCTCCGCCACGGCCGGTCACGGCCTCCGTGGGCATCCCGGAGAACACGGACAGCACGGCGGAGGAGGTGGTCGTGTTGCCGATCCCCATTTCCCCGACGCCCAGCACGTCCGCCCCGCCCCTCGCCGCTTCCGTGGCCAGCTCCATGCCGGTCCAAACCGCCCGGACCGCCTCGTCCCTCGTCATGGCGGGGCCTTTGGCGATGTTGTGCGTTCCCCGGGCGATTTTCCGGTCGAGCACCGCCGGGTAAGCTGAGAGATCGGCGTTCACCCCCACGTCGCAGACCACGAGCCCGCATCCGAGTCGCGCCGCGATGGAGGAGGCCCCCGTGATGCCCCGGGTGAGATTGACGGTCTGGGCGGCGGTTACGGACTGAGGCGCGGAGGATACGCCCTCCTCCACGACGCCGTTGTCCGCGGCGAATACCAGCAGGACCTTGTTGTCGGGAGAATTCTTCACCTTCCCCGTGATCCCCGCCAGACGGACGGACAGCTCCTCCAGCCTGCCGAGGCTTCCCGGGGGCTTTGCCAGCTCCGCCTGTCTCCTCCGCGCTCTCTCCATGGCCTCCCCGTCCGCTCCCGAAATGGCTCCGAGCCGTTCCCGGAGCGCTTTTTCCGTATTTTCCATGCGTCCTCCGACGGCGTTTTTCCGCGCCGTTTTTTCATTCCGCGCATCATTGTACATCATCCGCCGGAAAAAAGCAATCCCCGCTCCCGCATTTTCCCCGGAACCCCTTGACACCCCTCCCCTTTTCCGATATAATGACCTGTGGTGTAAACCGCTCTTTTACAGCAGAACAAGGGATGACAGGTGTCGGATATCTCCGTGAAAACGGGGATCGATCCGGTGAAAAGGGAAACAGGTGGAAATCCTGTACGATCTCGTCACCGTGAACGGGGAATGCCCTGATAAAAATGTCACTGTCCCTTCGGGGATGGGAAGGCTTCAGGGTGTGGCGATCCGCAAGCCGGGAGACCTGCCTGCCGTCCGTACGGGGCGTCGATGTCCAAAACGTCGGTGCCCAATGCCGCGAGGAATCGGCAGTACGTTTTTCCGAGGGATAAAACCCGTGTTTTTTTGACGCGGGCGTTTATGCCTTTGTTTGTTATACGCTTCTGAGATTCCGTCCGCGGATCCGGAGGCGTTTTTCTTTTCCTGCGCACGGTTTTCAAAAACGCCGTTTCAGATTTATTCAGTATCATTCCGAAAGGCAGTGTCATGAACGACGGCACCTATACAGCAGAAGTCTCCCTCTCCGGCGGAACGGGCCGGGCCGGGGTAAAATCCCCCGCCGAGCTGACCGTTTCCGGAGAGGAAATGACGGCCAGGATCGAGTGGAGCAGTCCGCATTACGATCTCATGATCGTGGACGGGGAGCGGTATCTGCCCGTGAACGAGGACGGGGATTCGGTCTTTCTCGTTCCGGTGGCGGATCTGGGCGTCCCGCTGGACGTGGAGGCGGAGACGGTGGCCATGAGCGAGCCCCACCTCATCGCCTATACCCTGACCTTCGATCCGGATTCCCTGCGCCCGGCCCGCTCCTCCGGCATCCCGGCCCCTGTGTGGGCGGCGGTGGGAGCGGCGGCGGTTCTCGGGATCCTGTGCGCCCTGCTCCTGCGGCGGAGAAGGAAGGCCGGGAGATGAAGCGGTTCCTTCTGCCCCTCCTCGCGCTGATCCTGCTGCTTGCCGGATGCGCCTCCGCGGGGAGAAACGACGCGGACCGGCCCCCGGTGATCCCCGGATACGGCGAGCCGGAGCGGGTCCCTCTCGACGCGGCCCGGTGCTTTTCCATCTGGCGGTGGGACAACGGCGCGTCCATGGTCAAAACCTCCGGCGGTCAGGCCTTCCTCATCACGGACGACAAACCCGAGGGGCTCGACGCCGGAATCACCGTGATCCCTCCCTCGCCGGAGCGGATCTATATGGCGGCCAGCGCGGTCATGTGCTTCTGGGACGCCATGGACCGGCTGGGCGACATCCGGTTTTCCGCCCTGGAAGCGGAGGACTGGACCGTGGAGGGCGCCCGGGAGGCCATGGAGCGGGGGGAGATTCTCTACGCGGGCAAATACCGGGAGCCGGACTACGAGCTGCTCCTGTCGGAGGGCTGCGGCCTCTCGATCCAGTCCACCATGTCGGAGCACGTGCCGAAGGTGCGGGAAAAGCTGGAGGAGCTGGGGATCCCGGTGTTCGTGGACCGCTCCAGCTACGAGGCCGATCCGCTGGCCCGGTGCGAGTGGATCAGGGCCTA
>CACYWX010000064.1:0-4121 GCA_902778205.1 uncultured Ruminococcus sp.
CCATCTTGGATGTGAACAGGATCACCGTCAGGAAGACCAGCAGGAGTCGTTTTGCCCAAATCATGTATCGATCGCCTCCAGCGGCGGCCGGAAAGCCGCTTTATAGTGGTGGATAGGGCTGCGGCTTCGCCAGAAGCCCTCAGGAGAACGCATGACCTTCCCATCTGCGCGTTCTCCTGAAGGCTTTCAGCCGAAAGCCGAAAGCGTTCTTCAATCGTTCGAAATGCGAGGGGGATCGCTCCCCCTCGCACGCGTCAAACCAGAGGCTGATTATTCGGAGATCTCGTCGAAGTAGAGGTAGCCGTTCTTCAGCAGCTTGCCGTAGGCGCGCATGTGTCCCTGATACCAGGCCCAGTGGTTGCCATCCAGCGGATAGCCGCACAGGTGCGGGTTGTGGATCTTCATGGGCGCGTACTTCTCGCCGATGGGCAGGATGAACACCTGCTCGTTGCACATACGCATCATCTTGCGCACGGCCTCAGCGGCCTCCTCGGGGCTGCCGTAGAACATGGTGGCCAGCTCGCTGCGGACATTGACCTCGGTGCCGTCCTTCATGGTGACGATGATAGGCATGTCAGACGGAGAACTGGTCGGATTCAGGCCAACGCGGTTGTTGCTCCACAGGATCTGATCGGAATAGGCCTCCCACGGGCCGCGCTGCTGAGAGCCGCCGCGGAAGTCGCAGCCGATCTGATGCTCGCCATTGTTGATGTACTCCCAGTAGGTGGAGAGCTCCATCGCGTTGAAGGAGGACTTGATGCCGTACTCGTCGAGCATCAGGGAAGCAGCTTCGCCGCAGGCGAAGAAGATCGGCCAGGAGTTCATGGAGGACACTTCGATCTCCACGGTCTCGCCGTTCTCATTCTGCCAGTAGTTGTCGGAGCCGCGGGTCCAGCCGATGCTGGTGAGCAGCTCGTCAGCCTTCTCGAAGTTCGGGACGTACTCGGTGAGTTCGGCCTTCATTTCGTCGGTGATGTAGGCGTCGCGCCACAGCGGGGAAAGGCCCGTGGCATAGTAGTCCGGGGGCAGCGTGCCGGGCTCGGCGATCTCAAGAAGCAGCTCGCGGTCGATGACGAAGGCGATGGCTTCGCGGACCTCGGTGATGTTCAGGGGGTACTTCTGGACGTTGAACTCAAACGCGGGCTGGCCCATATCCGGCACCCACATGGTGACCATCTCGGGGTTGTTCTGCTCGAGCTGAGCGAACAGGTCGGGGGTCAGACCGTGAGGCTCGGTGTCGTAGCCGCCCTGCATGACCATGGACAGGTAGGCCTCGGCGGACACGTAGCGCTGGATGCGAACGTGGTCAATGTAGACCGTGTCGGCGTTCCAGTAGTAGGGGTTCTTGGTGCAGAAGATCTCGTTGGCGTTAACGGACTCCACATAGTAGGCGCTGTTGGTGCGCATGGTGGTGATGTCCGGCAGCCACTTGTAGCAATCCTCGCGGATGTCGATCAGCTCCACCCGGATGAGCCCGGCGTCGATGGCGCGCTTTAAGATGCTGGTCTCCAGCATGGGGCTGGAAATGGCCTGCTTGGCGGCGTCCACCATGCGGCTCTCGCCCTTGCCGATGCCAATGCCCATGTGGGCCAGGCCGCGGCTCTGCATCACGGTGCGCACATCCGCGAAGTCCAGGTTGATCAGGCTGGGCACGGCGATCAAGTCGGAGATGCCCTGGATGCCCTGGCGCAGCGTGTCGTCCGCGATCCTGAAGGCGTCGGTCATCGTGGTGCCCTTGGTCACCACGCTCAGCAGCCGGTCATTGGGGACCACCACCAGGGTGTCCACGTTGGCCTTCAGCTTCTCGATGCCGGTCTCGGCGTTCTTCATGCGCTGGCGTCCCTCGAACAGGAAGGGCTTGGAGACCACGCCGATGGTCAGGATTCCCATTTCGCGGGCGGTCTCGGCGATGATCGGGGCCGCGCCGGTGCCGGTGCCGCCGCCCATGCCGCAGGTGACGAACACCAGGTCGGAGCCCTTGATCTTGTTGGCGATCTCCTCGCGGCTCTCCTCGGCGGCCTTTTCGCCCACCTCGGGGTTCGCGCCGGCGCCCAGGCCCTTGGTCAGCTTTTCGCCGATCTGCACCTGGATGGGTGCCTTGGACAGGGCCAGCGCCTGCTTATCGGTATTCACGGCGATGAAATCCACGCCGCGCAGGCCGGAATCCACCATGCGGTTCACCGCGTTGGTGCCGGCACCGCCCACGCCGATAACCTTTATCGCCGCGAAATTGGTGTCCTGCTCCTCGACTTCGACGTTCTTGTTTTCCATTTCAAATTCCAGCACAAGGCATCCCCCTCGTCAATGTATTTGTCCGTATATGTGTGTAAGTTGCTTTCGTTATCCGCGGCCGAACAGGCTCTTGAGGCGGCTGCCCAGGTTTTCATCCTCGCCGCTCTGGCGCTCGATGGAGTCGAACACCAGATCCGCCAGTCCCAGCGACGCCGAGAACACGGGGCTGTTCAGCTTGGAGGATTTCGCGGCGGACACCTTCACGGGCCGGTTGATCTTGGCCGCCAGGGCCTCCCGCGCGCCGCGCATCAGGGCGATGCCGCCGCCGGTGAGGAACACCTGGGACTTCTTGCCCAGCAGGGCCTCCGCGTCGTTGCGCAGGGTCATGTCGATCATGCCGGCGATCTCGGGGGAGGCGTCGTGGTCAACGGCCAGCACCAGCAGGGAGATCACCACGTCGTTCCGCAGATCCTTCGGGAACAGGGGACGGATGGGACGGTCGATGACGCGGGCGGTCAGGATGGCCTTCTCGCTGGGTCTGCCCTCTCTCTTCAGATAGGAGCCGGGAATGCGGCCTACGGCGTACAGTCTCTCCTCGAAGTCGATGGACAGGGGGAGGAAGTCGATGCCGTCGCGGGGCTTGGCGGAAGCGGTGGCGCAGGCGAGAATCGCCGTATCGCCGTAGCGGACGAGGACGGAGCCGTTGGCCAGGCCCGCCATCTTGCCGGTCTCAAGCACCAGGGGCTTGCCGGCGAAGTCGTAGGAGAAGGTTTTGTAGTTCTCGAACATCGTATCTGCCTTTCTTCAATAAAATAAACAGGGTACGGTCCGCACCTTCGGCTTCCGTTCAGCATTTAGACAGTGGCCCGTCCAGCGGGAACCGGGATCTGCCGGGCACCTGTTTAACTGCTGATCTTGGCTTGAAAGTGCGGTTGATTCGGATGACAAGAGAATACCGCGGCAGCCGCCGGCGGAGGTGACCGCGTGGCACGGGCTGCCGCGGCGATGTTCATCCTGTCGGGAGTCGGAAGCGGGTTATCTTCTCAGGCCGAGCTTGGAGACGATGGCGCGGTAACGCTCGATGTCGTTGTCCTGGAGGTAGCGGAGGAGATTGCGGCGGTGGCCGACCATCTTGTTCAGACCGCGGCGGGAGTGGTTGTCCTTCTTGTTGGTCTTGAGGTGCTCGGTCAGGGCCTGGATTCTCCAGGTCAGAATGGCGATCTGGACCTCGGGGGAACCGGTGTCGGTCTCGTTGATCTTGTACTCCTGAATGAGTTCCTGCTTCTTTTCCTTCGTGATCATGGTGTCTTTTCCTTTCACCTGTAAATTTTTACGGAGTCCCGGGGCTCAGCATCCGGCGGGTGAAACGTCCCCGGAAGAGGACCGATAATCCGGAAACCGTGCGGCGGGCAATCCAAAGCTTAGTATAACACACGGAGACTATTTTGTAAAGAGGAAACGCGAAAATAAAACGGAAAAATCTCATTTTCCCCACGGAACCGCGCGCGCACTTTTTTTGCCGTCCCCCTTGATTCCGCACGGGAAATGTGTTATACTGTCCTTTGGCAAACTAAATCAAAACAGGAAGAGGTATTCCATGACTTACAACAAGAAATCCGTGGAGGACATCTCCGTAACCGGCAAGAAGGTCCTCGTCCGCTGCGACTTCAACGTCCCGCTGAAGGACGGCGTCATCACCGACGAAAACCGCATCACCGGCGCTCTGCCCACCATCAACTATCTGCGCGAGCACGGCGCGAAGGTCATCCTATGCTCCCACCTCGGCAGACCGAAGGGCGAGTTCAACATGAAGTACTCCCTGGCTCCCGTGGCCAAGAGACTGTCCGAGCGCCTCGGCGTTGAGGTTCCCCTTGCCGCCGGTCGTCGCG
>CACYWX010000064.1:4151-15459 GCA_902778205.1 uncultured Ruminococcus sp.
ATCGGTCCCGACGCCCAGGCCAAGGCCGCCGCTCTGAAGGACGGCGACGTGATGCTGATCGAAAACGTCCGCTTCCACAAGGAAGAGGAAAAGAACGATCCCGAGTTCGCGAAGGCCCTGGCCGCTCTCGCCGGCGAGGACGGAATCTTCGTCAACGACGCGTTCGGCACCGCCCACAGAGCCCATGCCTCCACCGCCGGCGTCGCAGCGTATCTCCCCGCCGTCTGCGGCTACCTGATCCAGAAGGAAATCTCCATCATGGGCAAGGCCCTCGAGGATCCGGCCCGTCCCTTCGTCGCCATCCTCGGCGGCGCGAAGGTCTCCGACAAGATCGGCGTCATCAACAACCTCATCGAGAAGGTCGACACCCTCATCATCGGCGGCGGCATGGCCTACACCTTCTTCCGCGCTCTCGGCAACACCACCGGCACCTCCCTCTGCGAAGAGGACAAGCTGGACCTGGCCCGCGACCTCATGGCCAAGGCCAGAGCGAAGGGCGTCTCCTTCATCCTGCCCGTGGACAACGTCATCGGCCGCGAGTATAAGGAAGACACCACCTTCATGCGCATCTACTCCGACTCCATCCCGGACGGCTGGATGGGCCTCGACATCGGCGAGAAGACCCAGGAGCTCTTCGCCAAGACCATCATCGGCGCCGGCACCGTTGTCTGGAACGGTCCCATGGGCGTCTCCGAGTGGGAAAACTTCGCCTCCGGCACCCGTGCCGTGGCCAAGGCCGTGGCCGAGAGCGGCGCGGTCTCCATCATCGGCGGCGGCGACTCCGCGGCGGCTGTTGAGCAGCTGGGCTTCGCCGACAAGATGACCCACATCTCCACCGGCGGCGGCGCGTCCCTTGAGTTCCTCGAGGGTCTGGAGCTTCCCGGCATCGCCTGCCTCGAAAACAAGGACTGATTTCCGATTCATGAGGGGAGGCGTAATCCGCGCTTCCCCTTTTCTAAAACGAGAAGTAGCAAAGGAATGGATCTGCCATGAAAAAAGAATCCCGTAAAGTCATCATCGCCGGCAACTGGAAAATGAACATGACTCCCTCCGCCGCAAAGACCGCCGTGGCCCGTACCGCGGAGCTCACCGCCGGCAAGGACGGATGCGAAGTCGTTCTCTGCGTCCCGTTCGTGGACATCATCCCTGCCGTGGAGGCCGCCCGCGGCACCAACGTAAAGATCGGCGCCCAGAACGTCCACTTTGAGGAGAAGGGCGCCTTCACCGGCGAGATCTCCGCCGATATGCTCCTGGAAACCGGCGCGGAATACGTCATCGTCGGCCACTCCGAGCGCCGTCAGTACTTCGGCGAGACGGACGAAACCGTCAACAAGCGGACCCGCGCGGCACTCTCCGCCGGTCTGAAGGTCATCCTCTGCCTGGGCGAGGTCCTCGGCGAGCGCCAGTCCGGCATCACCGAAGAGATCGTCTCCATGCAGACCAAGCTGGATCTGGCCGGCATCCCCGCCGAGCAGATGAAGACCGTGGTCATCGCCTACGAGCCCGTCTGGGCCATCGGCACCGGCCTCACCGCCACTCCCGACCAGGCCGAGGAGGTCTGCGCCCTGATCCGTAAGGTCGTTGCGGACCTCTACTGCGACGAGATCGCCGAAGCCCTCACCATCCAGTACGGCGGAAGCATGAACGACGGCAACGCGGCCGAGCTGCTCTCCAAGATCGACGTGGACGGCGGTCTGATCGGCGGCGCGTCCCTGGTTCCCGAGAAGTTCGCGAAGATCGTGGACGCGGCCCAGGCCTGAGCACCATTCATATGCGGGGAAGCATCCCGTTCCGCGGGACTGCTTCCCTGTTTTCATCCCGTCCATAATCCCCCACGAGGAGGCTTATCCATGAAGCACACCCCTTTTGATTTCGATACCCTGGCGCTTCTGACCGTGGAGCT
Organism: uncultured Ruminococcus sp.; assembly: GCA_902778205.1. Lineage (GTDB taxonomy): Bacteria > Bacillota > Clostridia > Oscillospirales > CAG-272 > UMGS1696. The sequence continues at coordinate 6,055 of CACYWX010000064.1, forward strand.
GCCGGATTCCCTGAAAAATCTGCGGTACGCGGGACGCTTCGACGAGGAGGCCGCGGAAATCGACCGGCTCCTGTCCCCAGAAACGCACCCGTCCTTCGATCCCATTATGAAAAAGCGGCTGGAGCTGGAGCGGATCCTGGCCGACGGACTGAGCCGGGACTACAGCCTGACCTGGGCCGATATGCTGGAGCTGTTTCAGAAGAACTACCCCGGCTTTGGCGAGAAAGATCTGTACGCCCTGATCGACTCCGGCCACGCGGACTACCTCATCGGGAACGGAGCGGTTCCCGGATGCATCCGCTTCCAGGACGACGCCTACGCCAACCTGACCGACTGCTGCGAGGGCTATCTCTGGGAGCTGACCCATCCCGGCGCATCCTTCACTCCGACCTTCAGCGAGCTGCGCCATGAGAACATGGCCCATATGCGGGAGCACGGACGGGCTGCCTGGCGGTTCACCGTCGCCGAATCCGTCGAGCCCGACGAGGATCATATCCGCCCTGGGATGCTATTCCGCGCATGGCTCCCCTTCCCCGCCGTCACGCCCGAGAAGTCCGGCATCGAGCTTTTGTCCTCCAACCGGCCTGTGACCCTCTCCGACTCCCCGATCCGGACGGCCTACGCCGACTATCCGGTCACGGCAGACGGGGACAACCGCCTGGAAATCACTTTCCGGTACACCTGTACCGCGGTGTACCATGATCTGGATCCGTCGGCGGCCAAGCGGGGATACCCGAAGGAGGCGGCGGACTATCTCGGCGAGCTGGCTCCCCACATCGTCTTCACGCCCTATCTGCGGCTTCTTGCGGAGGAGCTGGCCGGGGACGAGCAGAATCCCCTTCTGAAGGCCCGCCGGATCTACGACTACGTCACCTCCCATGTGCGCTACTCCTTCATGCGGGACTACCGGTTCATGGACAACATCCCCATGTACGCGGCGGTGAACGGACGGGGCGACTGCGGCGTTCAGGCCCTCTTGTTCATCACGCTGTGCCGTCTCTCCGGGATCCCGGCCAGATGGCAGTCCGGCAACGCGGCACGTCCCGAGTCCATCGGAAGTCACGACTGGGCCCAGTTCTACGTCGCACCCTGGGGCTGGCTCCCCTGTGATCCCTCCTACGGCGGCGGCATGAAGCGGGCCGGGGACACCGAGGGCTGGAACTGGTATTTCGGCAATCTGGATCCATACCGCATGATCGCCTGCACGGAATTCCAGCGTCAGCTCGATCCGCCGAAGACCTTCTTCCGCCTGGATCCCTACGACAACCAGAGCGGCGAGGCGGAATACGAGGACGAGCGTCTGGATCCCGCCGACGTGATCCGGAGAAAACGGATCGTCTCCTCCGAGCGGGCAGACTGATTGCATCATAGTGTGTTCACACGATGAGGAAGGAAACGCTTCGCGTTTCCGGATTTATGCCCTTACGCAGGGCGGGCGCGGGGGAGGGACACCATCTCTGGCCGAAGGTGCCCCTCCCCCGAGGGTCCCCCTTGGCCGTATGGCATAACCTTACAGCTCGCTCCTTCATCTGGATTTGTTTGTTCATCTCATGTCCTCGCGCGAGCTGGTAAAGTCAGCTGTAACATGCGTGAAATCCTATCTGCGATGCGATTTCACGGTTTCCTCGGGAGCCTCGGAAACAGCGATCGAAACGCGCATTGGACAAGTTGGCTGGCCATGTTGCTCTGCGGACCGGTTTCCAGCCAATCCATGAATCCGCGCGGTTGAACATCCTGTTTCGTTTATCCTTTAGCGCGACCCACGACAATGCGCGCCTGAAATGCTTTGACCTCCGCTGTACAAGCATAGACCGCGCGAGGATTGGGATGAACAATCAGGCTTGTATATGGGACCGTGCTGTTCAAGATACCATATAGCCAAGGGACCCGTGGGTGAGGAGTGGGTTTGCAAGCAAACCCTGCGGCTTGAGCTGGGTCCCTCCCACCGCACGACCCGCGCAGGGTCATTCAATCGGAAACGCGAAGCGTTTCCTTCCTCATATAGTGTGGATACACTATAGAAAACGCGGAGCCCCCGGGATGTCCGGTCAGGCTCCGCGTCTCCCGGGCGGGGAGGAGAATCAGACGGTTCTCTCCCCGGCCAGGACCTTCTTGTAGTCCTCCACGTTCTTCTCCAGAAGCGCGGGGGTGTCCAGCTCGTAGGGACATTTCTTCACGCATGCTCCGCAGTGGAGGCAGGTCTCGGCCCGCTTCATCTCCTCCTGCCAGTACTCCGACAGCCAGGCCTTGGACGGAGCGCGACGCAGCATCAGGGACATGCGGGCGCACTGGTTGATGACGATCCCCTGGGGACACGGCATGCAGTAGCCGCAGCCCCGGCAGAAATCCGCACCCAGCTCCGCACGGTCCGCCCGGATCAGCTCCGCCAGCTCCTCTGTCATGACAGGCGGGTTGTCGAAGCAGGACAGCCATTCGTCCAGCTCCCTCTCCCGCTGGATCCCCCAGATGGGCAGGACGCCGCCGAACTGCGCCATGAACGCGAAGGCCGCGTCGTACCGGGTGATGAGCCCTCCGGCCAGCCCCTTCATGGCGATGAAGCCCACGTTCTCCCGGGCGCAGAGCTCCACGAGAGCGCGCTCTCTCTGACCGGACAGATAGCTGAAGGGGAACTGGAGCGTCTCGTAGAGCCCGGACGACACCGCCTCCTCCGCCACCCCGATCTTGTGGGCGGTGATTCCGATGTGCCGGATCAGGCCCTGCCGCCTGAAGTCCTCCATCTGCTCGTATACGCCGGTGCCGTCGCCGGGCCGGTAGCACTGTGCCGCGCAGTGGAGCTGGTAAATGTCCACATAATCCGTTTTCAGATTGGTCAGGGACGTCTCAATGTGCCGCTTCATCTCGTCGGGCTTCGTCGCGCCGGTCTTCGTGGCGATGAAGATCCGCTCCCGGTTGTCCCGGAACACCGTGTCCCCGAAGGCGGCCCCGAGCTTCTCCTCGCTGTCCGAGTAAGCCCGGGCGGTGTCGAAGAACGTCATGCCGCCCTCCCACGCCCGCCGGAGCAGTCTCACCGCGGTGTCCCTGTCGTCTCTCTGAACGGGCAGCGCGCCGAAGGCGTTCTGTGGTACGGTGATCCCCGTTCTGCCCAGCGTAACCTGCTTCATCATCATTCATTCTCCTTTGTCCGGATCGGTCTGATACGATTCATTGTATCACAGCTTCTCCGATCCGTCAACCGGTTCTTCCCGCTTTTTCACATGACCCATGCTCCCGGGCATCCCGCTCTGCCGCTTGTCCGGGGATTCAACGGAGGTATATCATGGCTGAATTCCGCATCGTTCATCCGAAGCTCACCCTGACCGCCGATCCCGCGTCCTGCGTCTGCGCGGTGACTCTGCCCGGCGGAGATGTCTGGCGCATGGCGGAGAGACCCTTTGTCCGCTTCTCCGACGGCAGGACTGTTCCCTTCCCGGCTCCGGTATCGGAGGAGGCCTTCCAAAACGGCACCGCGGACGGCATCCGGGCGTTTTACGAGGGCTTTGAGGGCTCGGAGCTGAAGCTGGAGGCGTCGGTCCGCGTGGAGCGGGTCAACGGAGACGTGATCTTCGAGCTCCGCGCGGAGGGCGACCGTCCCGGGGAAATCGGATGCGTCTCCTTCCCGGCGCCCTTTGAGCCGGACGGGGACGGATACACGGTCCTCTCCCGGATGCAGGGCGCACTGATCCCCCACGGCTCCGGCCTGGTCTTTGAGGACCAGCAGATCCACGAGCGCTCCTCCTATCTACCCTTCTGGGGACAGGTCCGGGGAGGCACTCCATTCGCGCCGGGCACGTCCGGATACGCCGCCGTGTACGACACGCCCTTCGACGCCCTCTACACCCTCCGGGACGACCGGCTCTCCCCTCTGTGGCGGACCTCCCTCGGGGAAATGCGGTATGCCCGCCGGATGCTGTACCGGTTTTGCGAGCCCTGCGACTACAGCGGGATCGCCGCCTGCTACCGGGCCTACGTGAAGGAGCGCGGACGGCTGGTGACCCTGCGGGAAAAGGCCGCCCGGAATCCCAATGTGGAGCGGCTGTTCGGCTGTCCCGTGATCCACGCCGGCATCGCGGTTCACATCTCTCCGGAGAGCAACTACTACGACCGGGAGCATCCGGAGAACAACGACTACTACACCTCCTTCGACACCCAGGCCGAACGGCTCAGAGAGCTGAAGAAGAAGGGGCTGGACAAGGCGTACACCCACTTCGACGGCTGGGGACGCCACGGCTACGACAACCTCCATCCCTCTCCCTTCCCGCCCCATGAAGCGGCCGGCGGCACGGAGGGCATGAAGCGTCTGGCCGAAGCCTGCCGGGAGTGCGGATACATCTTCGGCATCCACGATCAGTACCGGGATTACTACTATGACGGCCCCGACTTCTCCCCCGACGAGGCGATTACATACTTCGACGGCTCCCATCCCTACTGCTCCGTCTGGTACGGCGGATCCCATTCCTTCCTCTGCTCCGCAAGGGCTGTGGACTACGTGCGGCGCAACTACGCGGAGTTTGAGCGGCTGGGCATTCCGGTGGAGGCCTCCTATCTGGACGTGTTCTCCGTTGTGGAGATGGACGAGTGCTTCTCGAAGGAGCATCCCGCCACGAGGGAGCAGTGTGCCGAAAACCGCCGGCACTGTCTCGACATCCTGACGGACCGGGGCATCATTCCCTCCTCCGAGGAGATTCTGGACTGCATCCTCCCCTCCCAGGTCCTCTGCCATCACGCGCCGTTCTTCACGACGAGCCTCGGCTCCTCCGACGCGGATCCCGTGGGCATTCCGATCCCGCTTCTGAACCTGGTGTACCACGACTGCGCGGTGATCCCGTGGATCGGGCTTCCCGGCGAGCACGGCGGATGGGGCATCCCGGGGAAGGATTCCGCCTATCTCCACGCCATCCTCAACGGCGATCCGGTCTACTGCCCCATCACCGCCACAGAGGAGCAGATCGAAGCCGTGAAAGCCGCCTGCGCGTCCTCGGAGCGTCTGACCCACGCCGCCATGGTGAAGCATGAATTCGTGGACGGCAGTCTGCGCCGCCAAAGAACGACCTTCTCCGACGGCACGGTGATCGAGGCCGACTTCGACGCCGACACCTTCGAGATTCACCAGCCGTAAAGGAGGCCGCCATGTTCTATTCACCGGACGGATTCGCCAAGGATCCCGCCGTGGTCCGCTTCAAAGGGAGATATTATCTCTATCACTCCGCCTACGTCCCGGGGGAGAAGCCTCTGCGCATCGCCATGGCCGTGTCGGACGACATGGAGAACTGGACGCCCGCCGGATACCTGCCCCTGGACACGGACTGCGAGAAAAACGGAAACGGAGCCCCCGCCGCCATCGTGCTGGACGGGAAGGTGCATCTGTTCTACCAGACCTACGGCAACTGGGAGCGCGACGCCATCTGCCATGCGGTGTCGGAGGACGGACTCCGCTTCGTGAAGGATCCCTCCAATCCGATCTTCCGCCCCACGGGCACCGCCGATCCACACGCGCCGGAGGAGGAGCGGGGCTGGTGCGCGGGCCGTGCCATCGACGCGGACGTGGCGGTGTTCGGGGACCGTCTGTTCCTGTACTTCGCCACCCGGGACCACGCCATGGAGCGTCAGATGGTGGGCGCGGCGTCCGCTCCCCTGTCCTCCGGCTTCCACCGGGGAGATTTCCGGGAGGAGAAACAGGGACCCGTTCTCGAACCGACCCTGCCCTGGGAACAGTCCTGCATCGAAGCGCCCGCCGCTCTGTTTAAGGGAGGCCGTGTCTGGATGTTCTACGGCGGCGCGTACAACTGCAGGCCCCAGCAGATCGGGCTGGCGGTATCGGAAGACGGCGTCTCCTTCCGGCGCGTGTCGGAGGAGCCCTATATGAAAAGCGGCGCACCGGGCAGCTGGAACGCCTCCGAAAGCGGCCATCCCTACGTCTTTGAGGACGACGACGGCAGAATCCACCTCTTCTATCAGGGCTCCCCGGACGGCGGCAAAACCTGGATCCTGTCCAGGGCTGAACTGGCCTTCACCGGAGACGGCTTCCGGATCGTGTCCTGAGCGCATTCCGATTCAAAATCCCTTTCAACCGCGCAGTGCTCCCTCTCCCGGGGACTGCGCGGCTTTTTCATCTCCCCGGATTTGTCCGGCCCTTCCGTTTTTCTCTTGCATTTTGCTCCGCTCTGTAGTATAATAAAACAAAAAAGGCTCGCTTTCATGACCTCCTTCGTTCTGAAGCTGATCGCCGCCGTCTCCATGCTGTGCGACCACGCGGGACTGATCCTCTTTCCCTCCGTGCCGGTCCTCAGACTGATCGGGCGGCTGGCCTTCCCCATCTACGCCTTCTGCATCGCCGAGGGCTTCCGTTACACACGGAACCGTCTGCGCTATTTTCTGCGGGTGTTCGTTCTGGGCGCTCTCTGCCAGATCGTCTACTTCATCGCGGAGGACGACGTCTATCTGGGCATCCTCATCACCTTCAGCTTCTCCATCGTTCTCATGGCCCTGACCGACTGCGTGAAGCGGGCGTTCCGAGGGGAGAGGAGTCCTCTGGCGGCTCTTTGGGAAAGGCTGACGGGCAAACCCCTGTCAAACTCCGCGGACCGGATCCTGTCCCTGTCGCTGAGCGCGGCGGCGGTCCTCCTGCTTCTGCTGCTCACCTCCCGGATCACCGTGGACTATGGCTTTTTCGGGATCCTGCTCCCGGTGTGCGCCAATCTCTTCGAGGACCGGTGGATGCGCCTTGTGTCCTTCGCCTGCTGTCTGGCGGCGGTGGCCTTCTCCTACGGCTCCTCCTTCCCGGTCCAGTACTGGTCCCTTCTCGCGCTCCCGCTTCTGGCTCTCTACAACGGACAGCCCGGCCGGGTGCGGATGAAGTATTTCTTCTACATCTTTTATCCTGCGCACATGGCGGTCCTCTACGGCATCTCCATGCTGGTGCACCGCTGAATCATGACCGATTATCTGTTCTTCGACCTGGACGGCACCCTGACCGATCCCTTCCGGGGGATCTCGAACTCCATCCTCCACGCCCTGGACCGCATGGGACGGGAGAAGCCGGAGAGAGCGTTTCTCCGCCGCTTCATCGGTCCGCCCCTGGTTCCCGCCTTCCGGGAATTTCTCGGAATGACCGCGGAGGAGGCGGGGGAGGCCCTCGGATACTACCGGGAGTATTTCTCCGTCACGGGCCTCTTTGAGAACGAGGTCTATCCCGGCATCCCGGAGGCGCTCCGTGCCCTGCGGGAGTCCGGCTTCGTCCCGTGCGTCGCCACCTCCAAGCCGGAGCCCTTCGCCCGCCGGATCCTGGAGCATTTCTCCCTGGCGGAGTACTTCGCCGAAATCTGCGGCGCGACCCTGGACGGTATCCGCGTTACCAAGGCCCAGGTCCTCGGGGAGCTTCTGGACCGGCTTCACCCGGAGGAGGGATCCCGGTTCACCATGAACGGGGACCGTCTCCACGACGAGGAGGGCGCGCAGGAGGTGGGGATCGAAACGGTCGGCGTCCTCTGGGGCTACGGATCCCGGGAGGAGCTGACCGAAGCCGGGTGCGTCCTGCTGGCGGAGCGTCCGGAGGAGCTTCCCGGACTTCTCGACATCCGCCGGACATCGGGCCGCTGAATCATTCATCTCACAGACAGGAGGCTTCCCCATGAAAAAGCGTATCGCCAAACGGATCGCCGCGCTGACCGCCGCACTGCTGCTGCTTCCATCCGTCGCCTCCTGCCGCCCCGAGGCGGATTCGGTGGCGGAGGACGCGGGCGTTTCCCGTCTGGTCACCACGGAATATCCCTGGACCACCGCCCTGACGCCCCACGTCATCGGCTCCTACGCCCCGGAGATCAGCGTGGTCACCTCCCGGGAGTCCCTGATCGACTACGTGTCCGTCTGGGAAAAATGCTACGACTTCGTGGACGACAGCGTCACCTCCACCTTCTACGACGTGGTGACGGGCTACGACGAGGAATTCTTTCAGACCCAGGCCCTGGTGATCTGCGTCATCACCACGGACTCGCCCGCCAACCGCTACGTGTCCGAGGGCATCGGCCGGAGCGGCGAGGGCTACGACATCCGCATCCGCTATACCGCCCCGGCGTCGTCCGCCCGGGAGGAGACCGTCTGGCACATCTTTCTCGAGGTCCCGGACGGGAGCCCCTTCGTGCGGGATCCGTCGGTGCTGAGCCTGCGGCTTGTGGAAAACAAAAACTATTGAGCGGAGGACACCGGTATGGAAAAGCATGACAACCTCGACAGCCTGACGGAGGAGTTCCGGAAGCGGTATGACGGCATGGCACAGCTCTGCGCGGACGCGGAACGGGCCGGCCGCTGGAACACGGAGGAGGACGGCTCCATGGAGGGATACGCCTTCGCCGCCCTGTCCGGGGCCATCCTCTCCCTCATCGTGTCGGACGGCAACGTGGGCGAGCGGGAGACGGACTATCTGAACCGCACCTTCGGCTTCGATTACACGGTGGACGACCTCTTGTCCCTGTACCGGTTCTCCGCCCGGGATCTGCGGGAAAACGCCGTCTCCAACGTGGGGGACGCCGTCCGTACCCTCCGCGCGTCGGACGAGAAAGCCGCCGAAGCCTTCCGCGCCCTCTTGACCCTGGCCTGCCGCATTATCGCCGAAAGCGACGACGGCCTTCTTGAAGAGGAATCGGACCTCATCCGTCAGCTCACGGGCGCGGCGGAGTAATAAGCCCATACAACAGAATTCCCTCCGGGACGGACAGGACGCCGTCATCCGGAGGGAGTTTTTCTTTTGTTGATCTGTCTGCGTCAGGGTCTGAGCTCCGCCATGACCAGCATGGAGCTGGAAGGATCCAGGGGCGCGACGGAGACCGGCTGGCCGATGCTGTGGGCGTGGACGATCCAGAGCTGCCCGTCCGACTCGCCCAGATAGAGCATCACGTGGCCCTGCCGGTGAATGGCGACGGGATAGCGGCTGGAGGCAAACAGGGACAGCCGTTCGGATCCGGTGAGCCAGGAGATGTCCGTGACCGCGCCGCTCCAGGACCGCTGTTCCGTGGTATTGCGTGGGATCAGGATGCCGAAGGAGCGCATCACCGCGCACACGAAGCCGGAGCAGTCCACCCCGCCGTCCGCGCCTCCCCAGCCGTAGGGAGTGCCCAGCCAGCGGAAGGCCTGTTCGTAGAAGTTCTTCATGGTGTAAGGCAGACGTCCCCGCACCGCTTCGTCGGGTCCCAGGGATACGGCCGTTTCCGCGTACCGTCCGTCGGAGCCGCGCAGAGGAAGCACCGCTTCGAGCCCGCGCCCGGTTTTACCCAGATACGGGAGCCAGACGCCCATATCCAGCCGGACGCCGCCGGACCATACCACAGCCGCGGTCACCGTGACGCCCGTGCCGGGATCCCGGAGCGCGAACCGGTCGAAGGTGTCCCGGTCGCAGAAGGCGGCAGCCCAGAC
>CACYWX010000065.1 GCA_902778205.1 uncultured Ruminococcus sp.
CCAGTACACCCGGGCGCATCCCTCGTCCGCTGGATCGAAGCCCCAGCGCATGCTATGGATGCCGTAGAAGAAGCTCAGCAGGCCCTCCCGGGGCAGAAGTCCCTCCGTGTCGAGGAGGGATACCTCCCGGCAGTCGAACTGCGCCAGAAAGGTCAGGGGCTCGCGGATCCGTCCTTTTCGGGTGAAGCTCAGGGTGTATTCCTCCTCCTCCCGTTCCGCTCCGAGCGCCTCTCCCTCGTACTCCGGCCAGACGAAATCCGGAGGGCAGTCCGGGATCCCGCCGAATTTCGACGCGCCGACGGGGAGGGATCCCACGGGCTTCCCCGTTTCGATCCGGATCCCGTTCCGGGCCAGTCCCGCGAGGACCTCGGCCAGCCGGTCGATCCGCGCTTCGTCCATTGCCTCAGACCTCCCCGATGCCTTCGATCAGCACGGCCCGGCAGGGAGAGCCGTCGGAGCCGCCCAGCTTCATGGGAGCGGCGAACAGGAAGTACCTCCCCTCCGGAACCCCGGACAGGTCCAGCCCCTCCACGGCGACGATCCCCTTCGACAGGACCGCCACGTGCACGTCCGTAGGCGGATTGTCCCCTGCGATGCTCTGATGCTCCAGCCCGAACAGCTTCACGCCGCATTCGGACAGAGCCTCCGCTCCTTCCACGGTCAGCCAGGCGTCCCCCTTGGCCAGGAGCCGTTCGGTCCCCCGGTGCGGCAGGAGCATGTCCCGGGTGATGCCGCCCTCGAAGGCCACCACGGTGCAGGGTCCGATCAGGGTGCCGAGATCCAGAGCCTCGATGGAGATGCCGTCCCTCACGAAATGGCGCGGCGCGTCCACGTGGGTCCCGTTGTGGGCGTTCATGGACAGCTCCGTGATGTTGCAGACCGCCCCCTTCTCCATGTCGGACACACGGCGGTATGAGGGAGCCAGATCCCCCGGATACACATGGCAGGAGAACAGCTCCTGGGTGATGTCGTAAATGCGCATAGAAACCTCGCGAAAGACTGATAGTTCTGACCTATCATACCACATCCGTCACGGTCCGGTCAAGGGGGGAGGACGATTCCGGGGAAAAAGAAACGCCGCCGCACCTCCTTTTCAGAGATACGGCGGCACAGGTTCACCGCTCCGTCAGACGTTCGAGGATCCGGTCCGCGGTCTCCCGCCGGTATTCCGCCATCCGGTCGTAGTCCATGGCGGAGCCGTAGATCGATTCCAGCGCGAAATGGCACTCCGCGGCCCGGGAGAGAGAGCCTGACGCCGCGTCAATCAGCTCGCCCGCCAGCCGTTCCGTCAGCCGGAGCCGCCCTCTCTCCGCGCTCTCCGGCCTGACGAACCGCGTCATGCGGATGGGGATCTCCCCTTCTTCCGCCCGGCCGATCCGGAAGGAACAGCTCCCGGCCCGGATCCCGGCCACCGCGTCCCCCAGCGGAAAAAGCCCGCACGCAATATCCGCCCCGGAGCCGGTCAGAGCCTCCGCCAACAGGGACATGAACAAAAAGGATGTCTCCATGGCGTCCTCCACGGCATATCTCCGCGCCGCTCCCGCCGACACCGCGTCCGTGGCCCACAGGCCCTTCATGGTCACCGCGTGGGAGTACCGCCGGAGGATTCTTCCGCTCCCGGAGCCGGTCAGGCGCTCCCGCCGGAGCCGCTTTGCCAGCCTCAGGCAAAAGCCCTCCGCCTTTTCCCGATCAAAGCAGTCCAGAGCCAGCGCCCGGAGCTCCTCCGCCATGCGTCCCGCCGCCGCCAGATACCGATAGGCCTCCCGATACGCCTCCCGCTTTCCCGCTGCGAGCCGCCGGATCTCCCCGGACTGCCGCTCCAGCGCGCCGCCGTCCCAGAACCGCGTCAGGTCCACAAGGGACGAGGACACTCCGGGACAGCGGAGGTCCAGCGGGTGAGGCGCGGTCCCGTCCGCCAGAGCGATCCGCCCGTCGATGACCGCGGCGTCCAGGGAGTCCGGGTCCGATCCGCAGAGATAGCGGACCACCTGGAATCCGGCCTTCTCCGCCCTCTCCGCCGCCTCCTTCATGAGGGTGCTCTTCCCCGTGCCGGGGCCTCCCTTGATCACATAGAGATGCTCCAGGGAGTCCTCGTCGGCGATGTCCCCGTAGGACCCGGAAAAACCTCTGTCCGTATTGGCGCCCGCAAACCACCGCTCTCCCCCGCCGATCACACGGAATCCGTCCGTCAGCTTCCTCATAGCTCCTCCCGCCGCCGTCCCGTTTCAATCGGAACCGGCTCTTTCGTTTCCGTGGACAGTGTATGCGGGAGCGAAAAAAGGGACACAGGCCGAAATCCCGGTCTGCGCCCCTTTGAAGGATGGATGTCAGGTTCAGTCGATCTTTTCGATCCAGCCCATGTCGTCGGGCTTCTTGCCCCACTGCATGCCGGTGATGGCGTCGTACAGCTTCTGGGCGATGGGTCCGATCTCGTTGTTGTTGATGATCATGCGGTTCCCCTCGTCGAAGAGCTCGCCGATGGGAGAGATGACCGCGGCGGTGCCGGTTCCGAAGGCCTCGTCCAGCTTGCCGGTCTTATGGGCCTCGATGACCTCGTCGATGGATAGCTTCCGCTCCTCAACGGGGACGCCCCATTTCTTCAGAAGCTCCACGCAGGACCGTCTGGTGACGCCGGGCAGGATGTTGCCGTCCTCCAGGGAGGGCGTGACCACGGTGCCGTCGATGACGAAGAACACGTTCATGGCGCCCACCTCGTCGATGTACTTGCGGTAGATGCCGTCCAGCCACAGCACCTGCGCATAGCCCATGTCCTCCGCTCTCTTCTGGCCGATCAGGGACGCCGCGTAGTTGCCGCCCGCCTTGGCCCGGCCCGTGCCGCCCTTGACGCAGCGCACGTACTCCCGCTCCACGTAGATCTTCACCGGGTTGATGCCGGCTGCGTAGTAGGAGCCCACGGGGGAGAGGATGATGCAGAAGATGTAGTTGTGGGACGGATGCACGCCCAGATGCGCGTCGGTGGCAATGATGAAGGGGCGGATGTACAGGGACGTTCCCTCGTCGTAGGGCACCCAGTCCTTATCGGTCTCCACCACGGTCTTGATGGCCTGGAGCACGTCCTCGGCCGGGATCTCGGGCACGCAGAGACGGTCGCAGGTGTTGTTCATGCGCTCGATGTTGCAGTCCGGACGGAACAGCTGAATGCCGCCGTCGGCTCTGCGGTACGCCTTCAGGCCTTCGAACAGCTCCTGGGCGTAGTGGAACACCATGGCGGAGGGATCCAGCACCAGGGGCGCATAGGGGACGATGCGGGCGTCATGCCATCCCTTTTCGGTGGAGTAGTCCATCAGGAACATGTGATCGGTGAAGTAGTTGCCGAAGCCCAGCTTCTTGTAGTCCGGCTTGGTCTTCGGGGTCTGGGTTCTCTCGATGCGGATATTAAGCATAACGGTTTCGCCTCCGTTGGATTTTTTCTGTTATTATACACCTCCCGCAGCGAAAATGCAAGCAAATCCGAATAATAATTGAAAAGAGCCCGGGAATTCATAAGGCCCGCCCCCTCCGCATACAATGCTCCGAACCGAACCGGGAAAGGACATACCTCCATGAACATCCGCCATATTCTCTCAGCCGCCCTTCTGTCAACCCTGCTGGCCGTACCCGCCGCCGCATCCTCCCTACTGTCGCCGGGGCTCGGGATCCTGGCCGGTCAGCACGACATGATCGCCTCGGGCCTGGCCGCCGGGGAGATCCGCTTCACCGAATCCGATTTCGTCAGCGCCGTGGGTGCCTCCTTCGACGCCGTCACCATCACCGCCCTGCCGCCCGCCGCCGACGGGATGCTGATGCTGGGAAAGGCTCCCGTGGCGGTCAACCAGCGGATCGCCGCCGCCTCTCTGGATACGCTCCGCTTCGTTCCCGAGGCCGGATGCCGGGAAAGCTCCTTCCGTTTCCGGGCCACAGGGGACTACAGCATCCCCTGCCTGCTGCGCTGGACGGACCGGGCCAACGCCGCGCCGGTCACAGCCAGGGCCGGATCGGACGGGATCGTCGAGGTCTGGACCCAGTGCGGCATCGGCGCGTACGGCTCGCTTCCCGGCTCCGACCCCGACGGCGACCGGATCGTCTTCGAGGTGACGGAGTACCCGGAAAAGGGGCTGCTTACCCTGTCGGAGAGCGGAAACTACTGCTACACGCCCTTTGAGGGGGCAAAGGGCTCCGACCGCTTTACCTACACGGTCCGGGACGAATGGGGACACTACGCGAAGCCGCGGACCGTCTCCGTCACGGTGGACAAATGCGCGTCCGGACTGGTGCGTTCCGACATGGAGGGCCACTGGGCGCACAACGCCGCTCTGGTGATGGCCTCGGAGAACGCCATGACCCTCCGGTACGACAACGGCAGCCTGTGCTTTGATCCCGATCTGGAGATGAGCCGGGAGGACTTCGTGGTCACGGTCATGAAGGCCCTGGGCTCCGGGGAGATCAAGCCGGCCTCCACCGCCTTTTCCGACGACGGGGACATCGATCCCTCCGCCAGCGGGTATATCGCCCGGGCCTGCTCCCTGGGGATCGTACGGGGGAGCGAGGACAACCGGTTCCGTCCGAAGGATCCCGTGACCCGCGCGGAGGCCGCCGTGATCCTCAACGCCATCGTGGGAGCCGAGGCCCCCGACGCCGTGGCGGTGTTCGCGGACGAGGGATCGGTACCGGTGTGGGCCAGACCCTCCCTGTCGGCCCTGACCTCCGCCGGGATCTTCAGCGGCGGCGGCTCCATCGCGGCGGACAGCGTCCTCACCCGGGCTCAGGCGGCGGAGCTTCTTTTGAGAGTACGCCGTTATTGCAGATGAGGCGCATAACCGGACGCCGCCGGGGCATATTATAGTCGTCCCCCATGGGGAACACCTTCTTCATCCGAAAGGAGCGCCAGTCATGGCAGACAAGAAAAAGAAAAAGAACCGCGGCACGGGCGGCAACGGTGAGAACAACGTCTCGGTCCCCGACATGCGGAACCGGACGGAGATCCTGAACGGAAACCAGATCGACGAGAATCCGAAGAACCCGCCCCGGGTGGGGGATCCGGAGTATCTGCCTCCGATCCGTCTCTGAATGAAGACAGGGCGGCGCTGTGACTTGTCCGGCGTCCCCTGTTTTTTCCGTTTTTCCGGTGTGTGCCGCCCGCGCGGAATTACCAGAATTTTAGCGGTACCATTTTCCCGCAGGATGGCGTATAATAGGGCTGTATCGAACTCACACCGGACGGATTTATGGAACTGATTGTCATAAGCGATTCCCAGATCAAGCTGACGCTGACTCCCGAGGACCTGGACCGCTATCCCCCGGACGCGGAGGAGGGCGCGCTTCTCAGGGCCATTCTGCGCGACGCCGCCGGGATCGGGACCCGGAATCATGCCTCCGCCGCCCTTCCCGCCGGATTCGCGGACCGGGGCGGACGGCTCTTCGTGCAGATGTATCCCTCCCGGCGCGGAGGCTGCGAGCTCTTCGTCACCCGTCTTCTTCCGGCCGCCTCTCTGTCCGGGGACGCGCATTCCTCGGACGCCGCTTCACTCCGGGATCCGGCGCGGACCGACGGGTGGTATACCGGTTTTGTGAGCTGGAGCTTCTTCTGCGGTGCTGCTCCGCCCTGTCGAGGACCGGGGAGCCGGAGCTTCTGACCTCCAGCGCGGCCTTCGCGGACCGGGACCGGGGGATCTATTATCTGATCCTGCCCGGGGAGAATCCGGCGGTCTCGGAGTATCTGGGATCCCTGTGTCCCCGGGGGACCATCTCCTACATACGCGAGCACTGCGACCCCATCTGCGGCGGGGACGCGGTGCGGAGGCTGGGAGAGCTGGCGTAGTCCCGCATTATTCATAATTTCCGGTTGAACTGGCGCTTCCGCGGTGGTATGATGGAGAAAAAGACAGATCATCACATCCATGGGAGAACGTCATGGCGGATACCGCATATCCCCGCGTGGTCAGCGAACGGGAGACCCGCGAGTGGATTCCAGGCTGTCCCGTTCAGATCAAAAAGCTGCGCATCGAGGAGCCGTCCCCGGGGAGCGGACTGACGCTGACCGTGACGGCGGTGCCCTGCGGGAAATTCGGCCCCGTCTCCTTCACGGCGGATCTGACGTATCAGAACGCCCGGCGCGAGACCGTCGGCAAGGCGGAGGGCCTGTCCTTCGTCACGGGGGAATCGGCTCCGGCGGAGATCCCCTTCCCGGACACCGTGTACGCCCGGGCCGTGATCCGCTCAGCCCGCACCAAAACCGGTACGGAATGGAATAATCCCGACGGCTCCGAGGGCATCATGCCGCCCGCGCAGAAGGTCCTGTGGCAGACGGATCCCCTGTACGAGACCATCCGCCGGGAGTGCGAGGGCACGGTGGAGGCAAGGTATGAGCCGGACGGGATCGACGGGGCCTGGAGATGTGCCTGCGGTCAGATCAATCTGGAGGATTCGGACGCCTGCGGAGGATGCGGATGCTCCTGCTCCTGGCTGAAGGACCACTTCGACCGGGACTATCTCGAGAAAAAGCGCACAGAGTACGCCGCCCGGGCGGAACGCGAGCCGGAGGCCGTGAAAAAGTTCCGGGTCCCCGGCGACCGGGACAGGCTCAGGGCCGGGCTGATCCTCGGGGCGGTTCTGGCGGTCATTGCGCTGTCCGTCCTCACGGTGAAGGTGTTCGTCCCCTCCGCCCGGTACAGCCATGCCGTAAAGCTGGCGGAGGCCGGGGAATACGAGCGGGCGGAGGCCGTCTTCTCCTCCCTCGGAGACTTCCGGGACGCTCCCGACCGTCTGCGGGCCGCGGTGTACGATCACGCCCGGGCCATCACGGGACTGGACGAGGTCAACATGACCACGAACGCCGCCTCCCCCTGGTTCTCCATCGACGAGAATGGCGTCCTGTCCTTCCGCAAGGACCTCTATGAGAAGTCCAAAAACGGCTGGAACAACTTCACGGTGCCCGACATGGTGGACGGGATCATGGTGCGGGAGCTGGACCGGAACTTCTTCATCAACTGCAAGGAAATGACCGTGGTGACCCTGTCCGACTGCCTGGAGGTGATCGGGGAGCAGGCATTCTACAACTGCGAGACCCTCCATACGGTGAACTTCGGAAAGAGCCTCAGAGAGATCGGCCCCCGCGCCTTCATCAACTGCTATGCCCTCGAGACGCTGGAGATCCCGGATTCCGTGGAAAAGCTGGGGCTGAGGGCCTTCAACAACTGCACGGGCCTGCGCCGGATCGTGCTGGGCAAAGGGATCACCCGGGTGGGAGACTACACCTTCGCCCTCTGCACGAGCCTGAAGAGCGTCACCTTCTGCTCTCCCCTCACCGGTGTGGGAACGGGAGCCTTCGCCGGATGCACGTCCCTGGAAAAGCTCTTCTGCCGCTTCTCCGAGGAGGAGTGGATCGAGCCCGATCTTCCGGACGACGAGGAGAACATGTACTTCCTTGCTGCCGAGCGGGCGTTTGACCAATAATTCCGACACAAATGAAGCTGCCGTGCTTCACCGGATTTCCGATGGGCACGGCAGTTTTTTCGTAAGATGATTCCTCTTATTCCGCAGGCACCAGCTCCACGGTGACGATCTTCTTCCTCGGCACGGAGACCGTGGCGGAGCCGCTGCGGACGGGGATGCGGTTCTGTCTCTCCTCTGCCAGGTTCGCGGCATAGACGGCGGCATACTTCCCGCAGAGGTCCAGCCTCATCTTCGCGTCGTAATCGTAGGGATTGAACACCCGGAGGATCACGGTGTCCCGGTTCTCGGCCATCTTCACGGCGCTGAGCACGAATCCGGAGCCCGAGATCCCCACCGTGCGGCCGGAGGCGGGATTCTTCCCCTCATGGGTCTTCCCGCAGAAGGCGGCCTGTGCTCCGGCGGCGAAGGCGTAGGCGCGGTTTACGGCACGCTCCCGGTCGGCCCTGAATCCGGCGAAGGGCAGAAGGGCGTATTCCACGGTCAGGGTTCCCTTGCACTGGGCCTCCGGCGTGGGGAATTCACCCCAGTCGCCCAGACGGTCCACGCCGCGGTGCAGGGTCAGGGACATGGTGTTGGCGCCGTCCCGGAGCACCTCGTATTCGCAGAGTCCCCGTGTCGCGGTCAGCAGTCCCCCTCTTTCGTCCTCCAGCCCGAAGAAGGTAGTCATCTTGCCGGGCTTGGTGGGATTCTTCCAGCCGGTCCAGGGCTTAATCACCCGCTCGGTGATGTCGAACTGTCCCTCGGCCAGCAGGGTCTCCGTGCGGATGTCGTTCTTCGTCAGCATGACCAGACGGTGGTTCTCCGCCGTATTGTCGATGACGGTCTTCACCTCCAGCCGGTCGGAGCCGGGACGAAGGGTGTATTCCGCCCGCACGGTCAGGACCGCTTCTCCGACGCGGCATCCCTTTTCCCGCTCTTCCCTGTCCGCGGGCAGTCCGGCGGGCACCGTCATCCGGTGGGTCACAGCGAACACGGCTCCGGCGGGCGTGACGGCGGACGAAATCTCCGCCCGCTTCCCCTCCGTGGAGACCCGGATCCCGTCTTTCGCCTCGTGGTACATGTACTCGTCGCCCACGTCCCCGGTGTCCTCGAAGATGCCGGTGACGAAGGACATCCGCGTCTTCCGGTCGGTCACGGTGACGGAGCCGTCCGGCGCGAACATGACCTTCAGTCTCTTGTTCATCATGCCGCGGTGGTAGACCTTCAGATCGGTTTCCGGAGCGGGCGCGTCGGCGTTCTTATCGCAGCGGACGGCGAAGGTCCTGTATCCCGCCGCCGGTACCTGCTCCGCGGTAAAGGTCACCTCGAAGCGGCTGACGTAAAAGGGGACGCGGAACCGGTCCTTCGGGAGGATGTAGTCGAAGGTCCTGCCCACGGGCTTCACGGCGCAGGGCAGCTCCCGCTCCCCGTCGTACACGGCGATCTGCTCCGGCTTCACGTCCGTGTCCTCGGGCAGATCCAGGAAGAAGGTCACGGGCTCCGAGGACGCCGTCCCCTGGGGATTGAACACCGTCACCGCGTATCCGTCCCCGGCCTCCGCCGTGTTCACGGACGCCATGAAGGCCGCGGTCTCGCTCTTCTCCACCTCATGTCCCGCCGCCAGCACCTTCTCGAAGCGGGACACCATCTCCCGGTGCACGGGATCCACGGAGCAGCCGCAGATGGAGTCGTGGGGATGGTTCTTCAACAGGGTCTTCCAGAGATACCGGAAGTAGTCCCGGCGGATCTCGTCACCCGCGTCCAGATGGGACAGCACGGACAGGGGCTCGATTCTCTGCTCCAGCATGTGCTCGCACAGGGAGTTGAGCTGCTTCAGGTAGATCCGGGCGGAGGCGGTGTTGGCCAGAGTGTTCCAGCCGTCGCTGTATTCCCCGTCCAGCTCGCCTACGTAGATGCCGAACCGGTCCTTGTACGGGCGGATGGCGTCGAAATAGTCTTTGTAATTCGAGTGGATCAGCTCGTCCGGAAGCTCCGGGTTCACAGCCTCGATGATCCGGCCGATGTCGATCTGGGCGGGCTGATGGTCGCATCCGTTCAAAAGAAGCAGATGGGGCGTCACGGAGCAGGCCGCCATGGAATCCCGGATGGCCTCGAACCGCTTTTTTGCCTCCGCGGGATCGGAGGGGATCTCGTTGGCGTTGTTGTACCAGCGCAGGAAGGTGGTGCCGATGACCTCGGAGCCGTCCGGAGACCGCCACAGGACCTCCGTCACCCATTTGCCGTAGTTCTCCTCGCCGGTGTCGAAGCGGTCGCCCTTCCGGGGAGAGGTTCCCCGTCCGAAGGCCACGGTATCGATGCCGAAACCTCTCAGGATCTGAGGCGCTTGTCCGATGTTGCCGAAGGCGTCCGGGAAATAGCCCACGTCGGACACCTTACCGTACTCCGCGGTCACGGCACGGCCCACCAGCATGTTCCGCACGTTGGACTCGCCGTCCACCAGATACTCGTCCTGCAGGATGTACCAGGGGCCGATCACCAGCCTGCCCTCATCCACGTACCGGACGATCTTCTCCCGCATTTCCGGACGGACCTCCAGATAGTCCTCCAGCACCACGGCCTGTCCGTCCAGATGGAAGGATTTGAAGGACGGGTCCGTATCCAGCGTGTCAAGGAGCCGGTCGAAAAACTCCACCAGCTTATACCGGTGCGCCTCGAAGGGCATGTACCACTCCCGGTCCCAATGGGTGTGGGAAATGACGTGCAGGGTCTTTTTTTCGTTGTCCATAGGTCCCCCTCATAGGTCGGATCCCGTTCGATCCGTCTGATTTTCCCCCTCATTGTACCCGATTGCCGTCCGTTTGTCAAGTGGGGCAGCGGACAGATGACGTAGGAGAAAAGAAAAACCGGGGGCGGTTTGCCTCCGGTCTTTGTTTCGTTCGAGGGGATTACTTACGGATTGGCGGCGGCGAGCTCTTCCACGGAGTAGACGTTGAAGGAGAACTCGATCTGCTGGCCTTCCTGAATCGGAATGGTGTTCATTCTGCCGGATTCGGGAGCGATGCCGTCGATGGTGTATTCCCAGGCAGCCAGGTACTCGTTGGTGGAATCGGTGTAGCCAACCTTGTAGGTGTTGCCGCTGTCGTCGGTGATGGAGATGAACCCGATCGGAACGTCGTTGTCGTCCACGTCCAGCTCATACTTGACGTCCTCGGCACGGCGGTTGAGAGCGGTGATGGCGGCGTCCAGAACGGTGGGCGGGTTCTCCACGTCGCCCGTCACGGCCACGTCGAAGTTGACGATGGACGCATCCTGACCGTTGATCTTCACATGGCAGTTGACGGTCACGGGTTCCGGTCCCTTTTCGCCGCAGGACGCAAAGGCGAGAGCCAGCATCAGCATCGCCATGGCCAGCGCCAGAAATCTGATCTTCTTCATTTTTCAAAAAACCTCCGGTGATCTTAGAATAGGACAATATGCAAAGTCCCTGAGCTGATTCTATTATACTCTGAAATGACGGAAATGTCAAGAGAGGGCCGCCACGTTTTTATGTCAAATGACGATTTTTTAGCACAGATTATTTGCCGGAAGTTCCCGTCGATTTCCCCTGATCCGGCTCCGGACGGAATGATCCCGCTTTGTCCATTGTACACAAATCCGGGGAAACCGTTAACAGTTCCGCTCCAAATCCAGTCTGAATTTTTCCAAATCGTTTGCAAATCCGGCACAATCCCGGCGCTACCCGATCCACCGGATCCGGGCGTCCTCGATGAAGGAATAGCTGAGGTATTCGCTGACCCTTTCATACCCGAACCGGCCGCTGACGGTGACCACGGTTCCCTCCGGGGGGAAATCCTCGGGATAAGCCAGCTCCTCCC
>CACYWX010000066.1 GCA_902778205.1 uncultured Ruminococcus sp.
CGCGCGCCCATTCTGCGCAGCTCCTCCACGTAGCGGAACCGGTTCTCGAAGATGCTCTCGTTGATGTAGCTGACCCCCTCGGCGGTGCAGAGGAGCGCGGCCATCTGGGGATGCATGTCGGTGGGAAAGCCGGGATAGGGGAGGGTCTTCACGGAGGTACGCCGGATGGGTCCGGGGGTGGTCACCATCACCGCGTCGTCGAACTCCTCCACCTCCGCGCCGCATTCGATGAGCTTGGCGGTGACGGATTCCAGATGCTTGGGGATGACGTTGTTGATCCGGACGGAGCCCCGGGTGGCCACGGCGGATACCATGAAGGATCCGGCCTCGATCATGTCGGGGATGATGGCGTAGGTACAGCCGTGGAGCTCCTTCACGCCCTTGATCTTGATGACGTCGGAGCCGGCGCCGCTGATCTGCGCTCCGCAGGTATTGAGGAAGTTGGCGCAGTCCACCACATGGGGCTCTCTGGCCGCGTTGTCGATGACGGTGACGCCGTCCGCCGTGGCCGCCGCGATCATGACGTTCAGGGTCGCGCCTACGGAAGACAGGTCGAAGAAGATGTTGGCCCCTCTTGCGCCGCCGTCGGACTCGATCTCCACGTAGCCGCCCTCGGTGGACACGCTGCCGCCCAGGGCCTCGAAGCCCTTGATGTGCTGGTCGATGGGACGGACGCCGAAATTGCATCCGCCGGGCAGGCCGACCTTCGCGCGTCCGAAGCGTCCGAACTCCGAACCGAGGAGGTAATAGGAGCCGCGGATCTTCCGGACCAGCTCGTAATCGGAGCGGCCGGGCTCCACGTCCGTGCAGTCCAGCTCCCAGACGCCCCGGGACAGCATCCGCACCTTCGCGCCGATCCCCTTCAGGATCTCAAGGGAACAGCGGATGTCGGACACGTCCGGAATGTTTTCGAGGACGCACTTCCCCTTCACGAGGACGCAGGCATATAAGATGGGCAGAGCGGCGTTTTTCGATCCGGAGATTTCCACCTGACCGAACAGGGGCGCGCCACCGCTGACGACGATTTTTTCCATGTGGCTACCGGGCCTTTCTTTACAGGATAAGGCATGCTGACACACGGCGGACCAACGGCATGCCGTCCGGCGTCCGCCGCCGTATATATCTTCAGGGGAGGAGAGGTTCTCCCTCCCGCAGACAGCAGGGGATAAGAGTGCATGATACCATGCTGTATTATTATATCAGTTCAGGGGGCCGAATGGAAGTGGCTCCCGGAAGGATTTTCATAAATTTAAAACTTCATGGCAAATAAAGACAGTTTTTCCGTCGATTTTTGTCAGTTATTTGTGTAAAACGTACCATCCAGGGCGTTGAAGAGGTAGCTGGAGCCCGTATCCATGACCACCTGCCAGCAGGGGATCAGGCAGAAGCCCTCCCGGGAGTCCCTCCCCCCGTGTCCGCTCCGGTCCCCCAGAAAGTACAGGGAATAGCAGAGGGTGACGGATTCCACGGTCACGGGCGGATCCGCTGTTCCGATTTCCTTCTTCATATTGAACAGGATATTCAGCGTGTCGGTCAGCGGTGCGGAGTAGGCTTCGGCAGCGGTGAGGAAGTACCAGGTCCCCCACGCCTCCGTCACCACGTCGTCCCGGATGGCGCAGATGACCCGGTTGGCGGCGATGCGCATGCCGTCCACCGTCCGGGAGCAGAGGGCGTACTGGGTCCCGTTGTTCTCCCACACGGCGTCCGTCAGACAGCGCACGTCCACCGTCTTGCCGCCTGCTCCTCCCGCCGCCTCGCTGAAGGCTCCGCTTCCGGCGTCCAGAAACGCGGACACGATCCCGGCCACCGCCGCCTGACGCTCCTCGCTGAGCATGACCACCGGCGGCGTCAGATCGAATACCCGGAAGTCGTCCACGCGCTCTCCGGACCGGCTGTAGCGGAAGGAAAAGTCCTCACCGAAGTCCAGCCGCGCCCCGTTTTCCATCAGAAAGATCGTCCCGTCCGGAACCGCGTAGGTCTTCTCGGGCGCGCTGCCGGCCAGCAGAGAGGCCACCGTCAGCGCGTAGTCGTCCGAATCCATCACGTAGACCGTGGCGGTCTCCCGCTTTCCGGATACCAGGGAGGGGTCCGCGGTGATGCCGGCCTCCTCCAGCGACGCCACAATGTCCCGCACGGCGGAATCCGGAAGGGTGCTTCCCTCCCGCCGCATTTCCGCAAGGATCATCCCCAGCACCAGGCAGGACAGGGCGAGAAGCACCGCCAGCACCGCCAGCACACGCCGGATCTGCATGGTCCCCGCCTCCCTTCTCCCTTTTTCCGCCGGGTTCTTTTTCCTTCACTTTTCCCGTCACTCTCCGGCCCACCGGGGCGGCACGGATTCGGACACGTAGTCGGTGGGATAGACCAGATCGATCCGGTCCGGAACGCCCCGCGCCGCCTCCATCCACCGGTAGAACCAGGAGCCCGACGGGATGTCCTCCCGGGAGCCCTGATTCCGCACCGCCAGGGTGTAGAGCGACGCCTCCCTGAGCCTTCCGTCCTCAAAGCTGACGGAATAGGCGGGCGAATCCGCGGCGATCAGCAGATTGTCGAAGGCGTAGGAGAAGGTCATCCGCACCTCGCCCCCGGACGCGTATACGCCCGTCAGCATCAGGCCCGCGTCTCCCCCGGCCAGCCACTGGTTCACACTCCGGATCCCCTCGAAGAGCTTCAGCGCTGCCTGAACGTACCCCGCCAGACCCGCGTCCTCCCCGTATCCGATCAGGGACTCCAGCCCCACGCCGTTCTCCGACGTGGACCGGTAGACCAGGGAGGAGGCTCCCACGTAGACCTCGCCCCGGGATTCCACATAGCTGGTGCCGCCGTCCGTCTCGGTCCGGGAGGACAGCAGCTTGTCCGGATTCAGTCCGAACAGGGACAGCACCGCGTTCTGCTCCGCCGCGCTGTCCAGAAGGAAGGCGGCCGTCCCCCGGGTCATGAGAATGCAGGAGGCCGACACCCGGTCCGTCACCACGGGCTGGATCCGTTCCCCGGATTCCCGGAAATCGAAGGCGTAGAGATAATGGCGGAAGGATCCAGCGAAGCGCATCAGGTCCTCCCCCGCCAGAATGGTCTTTGGCATGGTGACCGTCAGGATCCGCACGCCGCCGTCCTCGCTCCTCAGCGCCGCCGCGGCCGTGTTGCCTCCCCGGGCATAGGGGATGACGAAGATCTCGGAATGGTATCCCCCGCCCGTTCCCGCGCCGACTCCCGTGCCGTCCTCCGATGCGAACAGCGCGGCCGCGGCGTCGGGCAGCTCCGTATGCCAGCGGAGATACACGGAGTTCTCTTCCTCCGTGAAGGCCCGCCATTCCGCGTCGGTCCCTTCCCGGACGGCACCCTCCTCAAGAGCTTCGCTCAGGGCCGGATACACCGTTCCGCAGAGCTCCCGCATGGCGTTTTCCGCTCCCACAATGGCATACCGGGAGCCGCCCACCGTCAGACCGGCGAATTCGGGCAGAAGGCATCCGGAGATGTCCGTGGCCGCTCCGGTCCGGTCCGCCGTCACCGCCAGCAGGTCGAAGTCCTCGGGCAGGTCGGAGTTGCGGCGGAAAGCGGTGATGAGCGCAGCCGTCAGACCGATGAGCGCCGCCAGCAGAAGGACCGTCAGCAGGTACAGCAGTCTGTCCGCGGTTTTGCCTTTTTTCGCGTTCATGTCCGTCCCTCGTCAGCCCGCCCGGTTTTCAGGCGGCATTCCACCGGCAGAACGATGCGCACGGTGGTCCCCTCGCCCAGCTTGCTGGAAATGCGGATGGTGCCTCCGTGGGCCTCCACCAGCTCCTTGGCAATGGCCAGGCCCAGACCGGTGCCGCCGGCGTCCTGGGTCCGGGATTTCTCCACCCGGTAGAACCGCTCGAACAGGTGCTCCAGATCCTCCTCGGGGATGCCGGAGCCGTTGTCGCGCACCGTCAGGGTCACGCTCTCATGTCCCCGGTGGGTCAGGACGATGTCGATGCGCCCGCCGTCCGGGGTATATTTGATGGAATTGGACAGAATGTTGATGACCACCTGCTCGATGCGCTGGCGGTCCGCGGTGATCTCGGGCAGGTTCTTCTCCGCGCCGAAGGTGACCGTGTGCCGGTGGGCCGTCAGCTCGGGCCGCATGATCTCGCAGACCCGGCGCACGAAGGACCGCATGTCGAAGGTTTCCACGTTCCATTTGGTGCGGTTGTTGTCCAGCCGGGACAGGGTCAGCAGGTCGGAGACGATGCGGTGCATCCGGTCGCTCTCGGACAGGACCATGTCGAGAAAATAGTCCCGCATTTCGGGGTCCATGTCCGGATCGGACCGGACGGTCTCCGTGGCGCCCTTGATGGCGGTCAGCGGGGTGTTCAGCTCGTGGGAGACATTGGCCACGAACTCCCGGCGGCTCTTGTCCAGCTCGTACCGGCCGGTCACGTCGTGGATGATGAACACGCAGCCGGTTTCCTGGCCGGTGCCGTCGTCGGCGGAGTACCGGAGCCGGGCGTAGCCCACGTCGTACACCCGCCCGTCTGCGATGCGGTCGTGGAAAATGTACCCGTCCTTCGTGACCTCGGCGCTCTCGGGATTGGTCAGGCTCATGCCGTCCCCGTTGTCCGCCATGGGCAGGTCCAGCTTTTCCAGACACTTTTCAAGAGTCAGCCCCCGGAAGCGCAGCTCATCCCCGAAGAGCTCCTCGGCGCTCCGGTTGAAATGAAGGACCTCTCCGTCCGCCATGAAGGCCACCACCGCGTCCCTCATGCCGCTGAGCACCGTGTCCAGCTTCTGACGCTCGCCGTTCACCTCGTCCAGGGTGGACCGGAGCCGCTCCTTCATGTAGTTGAAGTTCTCGGCCAGCACGCCGATCTCGTCCTCGGAGCTGACCTCGATCTCGTGGCTGAACTCCCCCGACGCCACAAGCTGGGTGTCGTAGGTCAGGCTCTGCAGGGGGGAGGAGATGGACTTGGCAAGGAAGAAGGACAAGAGGACCGCGATCAGCACCCCGATCAGGAGGGCCTGCAGGATGATGGAGAACAGGACGGAGTTCAGCTGGCGCATCTCGTCCAGGGAGTCCTTGATATAGACCACATAGTCCCCGCCGCCCTCGGACCGGATCCGCACGGCCCAGTCCGCGTAGTCCATGCCGCCGCCCCGCAGGTTCGTCTCGGAGCCGGCCAGGGCGGACAGCAGATTCGGCGTCATGGCCAGGGCGGCTCCCAGCTCCGTGTCCGAGCCGTAGAGCATCTCCCCGTCCATGTTCAGAACGTAGTAGTTCCGGAACTCATCGATGCCCAGGATGTTCCGGTACGAGGCCAGCACGTTCTTCACCTCGTAGGGCACGTTGTCCGCCTTCGCCGCGTCCTTCAGATCGCGGGTGAGGAAGGTATCCGGCGCGAAGCACTCCGTCATCTGGGCGGCAAAGTCGTCCATATAGAAGGAGGTGACGCCGTTCAATAGAATCGCCCCGACCGCCGCCATGACCGCCACGATGAAGATCAAGAGGATCAGGACGATCTTGAAGTACAGGCTTTTCAGCATATTACCGGCCGTTCAGGTAGTACCCGACTCCGCGCTTCGTCATGAGATACTCCGGACGGGCCGGGTCCTGCTCGATTTTCTTCCGGATGCGGCTCACGGTCACGTCCACGGTGCGGATGTCTCCGAAATAGCCGTCGTATCCCCAGACCTTCTCCAGAAGCTCCTCCCTTGTGAAGGCCGTCCCCAGGTTCTCCGCCAGAAAGAGGATCAGGTCGTAGTCCTTCTTGGACAGCTCCACGGGCTCCCCGTCCTTCGTCACGGCGTACCGCTCCCGGTCGATCTCGAGACCGCCCACCCGGAGGACGCCGCTCTTCTGCACCGGACGGCGGACCACCTCCCCGGAGGAGCGGCGGATGTTGGCGCGCACCCGGGCCATCAGCTCCGTAAAGGAGAAGGGCTTGGTCACGTAGTCGTCCGCCCCGGTCTCGAGCCCGAGGATCTTGTCCTTGTCCTCCTCCCGAGCGGTGACGAAGATGATGGGCACCTGGCTCTTCATCCGGACCTGCTCGCAGATCTCGAAGCCCGTCATCCGGGGCAGCATGATGTCAAGCAGCAGCAGATCGTAGCCGCCCTCCAGCGCCATGTCCAGTCCCGTCTTTCCGTCATAGGCCACGTCGCAGTCGTAGCCCGCCTTTTTTACGTGATAGGAAAGGAGGTTCGCGATGTTCCGCTCGTCCTCCACCACCAGGATCTTCTTTTTCGTCTCATCCATACGGCATCCCTCCGCCGACAGTATGCCCCGCGGGGCGCGTCTTCATGGTTTCCATATTGTTCCGATGATATTGTACCACAGGCGGAGAAAAAAATCAAGACGGACCGTCAATCCGCCCGGGCGGGAAGCGGCGTTTGTGCCGAAGGGAGCGCGCCGGAGCCGGATGGATTTTGTGTAAAAAAACCGCCCGGAATCCCTTTACAAAGCCGGCGGAATATGTTATAATGAGCGTACCTCTGTCAGAGGGTTCTTTTTATGTGCGTTTCCGGTCCGGTCATGCCTGAGGCGCATCCCCCCGCACAGAGGGAGGTACAAGATCGGGCACTCCGCCTCTCCGCGGTTCAGTCCGCGGGCCGCGCTCTGCCTAAATTTTCAAGGAGGTGCCGAAATGAGAGTGAAGGTTACTCTTGCCTGCAGCGAATGCAAACAGCGCAACTATGACACGAAGAAAAACAAGAAGAACGATCCCGACAGACTCGAGCTCAAGAAGTACTGCCGTTTCTGCCGCAAGCATACTCTCCACAGAGAGACGAAGTGATCGGTAAGGAGTTAGACAATGGCTGACAAAGAAAAGAAGCCCGTCGAGACCGCCGCAGCGGACAAGCCCGCGAAGAAAAAGGACGACAAGCCCTCCTTCTTCCAGAGAGCCATCGCCTGGCTGAAGACCGTCCGCGCCGAGTGCAAGAAGGTCACCTGGGCCAGCTGGGAATCCGTACGGCAGAACAGCATCGTCGTGATCGTCACCACCCTCGTGTTCGCCGTCTTTCTCGGTATTCTTGACTACGCGTTCAATTCCGCGATCCTCGGTCTGTCCCGTCTCTTCTGAGTAAACCCGGACGCAAGCCGGATTCCCGGAACGCTCCGATATTTATCCGCAGGGGAGGGATTCTGACCAATGAGCGACATCAATGAAATGAACGAGGGCCTGAAATGGTATGTGGTGCATACCTATTCCGGCTATGAAAACAAAGTCAAGACCAATCTCGAAAAAATCATCGAAAACCGCGGACTCGGCGACCGCATCACCGACATCCGCATCCCGACGGAGGTCGTCGTGGAATCCGACGGCGGCAAGGAAAAGGAAGTCGAATCCAAGATCTTCCCCTCCTACGTCCTCGTCAAAATGATCATGACCGACGAAACCTGGCATGTGGTCCGCAACATCCGCGGCGTCACCGGCTTCGTGGGCCCCGGCTCCAAGCCCGTTCCGCTGACGGAGGAGGAGACCGCCGCCTACATCCAGGAGGAGCCCGTGAAGATCACGGCGTCCGCCTTCGCGGTGGGCGACACGGTGAACATCGTGGACGGCGTCTTCCGCGGCTACAGCGGCAGACTCACCCGCATCGACGAGGAGACCGGCGAGGTCACCGTGGTGGTTTCCACCGTGGGCCGCGATATCCCGGTCAACCTGGACCGCAAGCTGGTTGAAAAGGCCGCCGACTGACTCCGGTCCGGCCGACGGGAGCCCGGCGTATGCTCCCGGAACGATTCCCATACGCCGATTCAGTGGGAGGGACGTAAATTTTCTGAAACGTCCCGCTTGAATACCACTTTGGAGGAAAAACTGCTATGGCAAAGAAAGTTATCGGCTATATCAAGCTTCAGCTTCCCGCCGGAAAGGCGACCCCCCAGCCGCCCGTAGGTCCCGCCCTCGGTGCGTACGGCGTCGCCATCCCGAACTTCACGAAGGAATTCAATGAGAGAACCAAGAACGACATCGGCCTGATCATTCCCGTGGTCATCACCGTGTACGCCGACCGTTCCTTCACCTTCATCACCAAGACCCCGCCGGCTCCCGTTCTGATCAAGAAGGCCGCCGGTATCGAAACCGCTTCCCCGACTCCCAACAAGACCAAGGTCGCCTCCATCACCAAGGAGCAGGTCCGCCAGATCGCGGAGACCAAGATGAAGGACCTCAACGCCGGCTCCATCGAAGCCGCCATGAGCATGATCGCCGGCACTGCCCGCTCCATGGGCGTGACCGTCGCAGACTGAGGAGGTAGGGAAAGATGTTCAAGAGCAAGAAATACGTTGACAGCGTCAAGCTGATCGAGAAGGCCCGTCTGTACGATCCCTCCGAAGCCATGGATCTGGTCACCAAGACCTCCAAGGCCAAGTTCGACGAGACCATCGAGGTTCACGTCCGTCTGGGCGTCGACTCCCGTCACGCTGACCAGCAGGTCCGCGGCGCCATCGTTCTTCCCCACGGTACCGGCAAGACCGTCCGCGTCCTGGTGTTCGCCAAGGGCGAGCGCGCCGATCAGGCCAGAGCCGCCGGAGCGGAGTTCGTGGGCGACACCGACCTCGTTGAGAAGATCCAGAAGGAAAACTGGTTCGACTTCGACGTCGTCATCGCTTCCCCCGACATGATGGGCACCATCGGCCGTCTGGGCCGTGTCCTCGGTCCCAAGGGTCTGATGCCGAACCCGAAGGCCGGCACCGTCACCATGGACGTAGCCAAGGCCGTTCAGGAAGCCAAGGCCGGTAAGATCGAGTACCGTCTCGACAAGACCAATATCATCCACTGCCCCATCGGCAAGGCCTCCTTCGGTCCCGAAAAGCTGAACGAGAACTTCGACACGCTGCTCGGCGCCATCATCAAGGCGAAGCCGGCCGCCGCGAAGGGTCAGTATATCAAGTCCTGCGTCGTGGCCTCCACCATGGGCCCCGGCATCAAGGTCAACCCCTCCAGAATCGGTTAAGTCCGGTTTCGAAAAAGGAACTGCCGCATGCTTCACACGAGACATGCGGCAGATTTTTTTGTGATTGGAGTTGACATACTCTTCTCAACCTCAAAAGGTAATCCGACAAAGGTGTGTTGAAAAGCAGAACCTGAAAAGGGCGTGGTACGTTACCCCGTGCCGCACGTCAAGAAGGAAGCTGCACCAGTGTTATTATAGAGTTCTTTGCCAGGCATTTATGCCTGTGGCTTTACTCCGAAAGAAAGCCGCGTTTCCCCTTAATAGATTGAGATCAGTACCAGCCGGAGCCCGGCGCGGGATCAGCGGATGAACTTCTCGAATTCAAAGTAACAGTTGAAATCCGTCTCCACGTACATTTCGTCCCAGGACGCCCGGGCCATGGACACGCCGAGAATGCTCTTGGCGTTCAGTCGGCGGTTTCCGTTCACCAGCGTCACGGGATACCCGCATTTGGTGGCGATGCGGACGAACTCCAGCACGTCGGCCGCGGTCACCAGCTCGATTTTGTAGAGGTACTTGTTGTTGCAGATCATGATTCTTCGATCCTCCTTTGAGGGATGTCGCCCGGAGTTTTCCTCCCGGCTGGCTGTATTATAGCCGAAATCCCGCAGAAGTCAAGAGGGTTTGGTCAGCTTCTCCCTTTTGACGGATCAGACAAAGGTTTTTCCGAATCAATGGTGAATCTGCACAAGCTAAATGAATTCATTTTGTGATTTTCGCCGGTTACACAGACGGTTTATTTGTCAGGTACCGGACGATTCCCCGGGGAACACGATGCCGTTCTGCCGCCGGATCTCGTCCATGATCGAAAGGGTCAGGGCGGTGTTTTCCTGCCACCTTGAGGGATCCGCCTCACCCCGGACCGCCGCCAGAAAATCGGCCAACTCGTAGACCATGTTGTTTTCAGGACGGTCCCCGGTCACGTCGGACGCCTCGCCGCCCCGGGGAACCAGGGTCACGGACTCCACGGTGGACAGCTTGCCCAGCAGGACCGCGCCGCCCTCGCCCAGAATCACGGAGGGGGAGACGGAATCCGTGATCTTGGACCAGACGATCTCCGCCTGCAGGCCGGGATAGGTGAGAAACGCCGTCCCCATGCCCTCCATGCCGTTTTGCAGGATCACCGATTTTGCGTACACCGACTCCGGCCGCCCGAACAGCATAGCGCAGCAGTGGACCGCGTAGACGCCGATGTCCATGAGCGCCGCGTTGCCCAGAGCCGGATTGAAGGCGTTGAGGATCTCCCCGGCCTTGTACCGGTCATAGCGGGAGGAGTACTGACAGAAATCGAACACCGCACGCCGCACGGTCCCGATCTGTCCCATGGCCTCCCGCGCCCGCTCCAGAGCCGGATCGTGGCCGGGACGCATGGCCTCCAGCACCACGACGCCGGACCGCTCCGCCGCTCCGAGAAGCTCCCGGAACTGTCCCTCGTTCAGGCAGGCGGGCTTCTCCACCAGGACGTGCTTTCCGTGCCGCACCGCGTCCATGGCCTGCGGGAAATGGCAGATATTGGGGGAGGCAATGTACACCGCGTCGATGTACGAGGACAGGAACGCCTCCATGTCCGTATAGACCGCCGGAATGCCGTGCTTTTCCGCGAAGGCGTTCCCGCGCTCATCGGTCCGGGAGTACACCGCCGCGAGGACTGCGCCGTCCGATCCGTTCACGGTATCGCAGAACCAGTCCGCCACGAAATTCGAGCCGATGACGCCGATGCGAAGATCAATGGGGTTCATATCATACTCCTTGTTCCCGTCGGATTTCTCATCCGGCATTGTACCACACCGCCGGGCGGGTTGTCAAGGCGGCGCGGGTCCGGAATTCCTCGGGGACTTTCCCGCGTGTTCTTGACAAATCGGGAAAAATACGGCATAATGGAGGGGAACAAAAAACGGATCACGAAAGGATCAACCGATGGATTTCAGAAACTGCACTCTTGGGCTCGAGCTGGGCTCCACCCGCATCAAGGCCGTTCTGCTGGATGAGGACCACAGAATCATCGCCTCCGGATCCCACGACTGGGAAAACCGGCTGGACAACGGCATCTGGACCTACACCATGGACGACATCCACACCGGCGTGAAGAGCTGCTACCGGGCTCTGGCGGAGGACGTGAAGGCGAAATTCGGCGAGCCCCTGACCACCGTGGGCGCCGTGGGCATCTCCGGCATGATGCACGGCTATCTGGCCTTCGACGAAGCCGGGGAGCTGCTGGTTCCCTTCCGCACCTGGCGCAACACGATCACCGGGGAGGCCGCGGGAAAGCTGACCGATCTTCTGGGCTTTAACATCCCCCAGCGGTGGAGCATCGCCCATCTGGCCCAGGCGGTGCTGAACGGCGA
>CACYWX010000067.1 GCA_902778205.1 uncultured Ruminococcus sp.
CAGGTCCCGGCCGTTGAACAGGATCTTGCCGCTGTCGATATAGCCGTTGCCGTCCAGCAGGCGGAGGATCGACATGGCGGAGACGCTCTTACCGGAGCCGGACTCGCCCACGATGCCGAGGGTTTCCCCTTCCTTGACGCTGTAGGAGGTGTTGTTCACGGCCTTGACGATGCCGCGGCGGGTGGTGAAGAAGGTATGGAGGTCAATGACTTCCAGCAAGGTTTTTTTCTCAGTCGTATTCTCTGCCATATTGACCTCCTTATCTGCCGTTGGACTTCGGGTCGAGCGCGTCGCGGAGGGCGTCGCCGATCAGGTTGATGCAGATACAGGTGACGCCGAAGATCGCGCCCACGAAGACCCAGTTCCACCAATAGTTCTGGATGACGGTGGAGCTTCTGGCGCCGTTGAGCATATTGCCCCAGGTCGGGATCCACGACGGCACGCCGAAGCCCAGATAGGACAGGCCCGACTCCGTCAGCATGGAGGTACCGAAGGCCAGCGTGATGGACACGAGGCAGACGGACATGACGTTGGGGATGATATGGCTGAAGATGATCTTGGACTCCTTGACGCCCAGGGCCTTGGCGGCGGTGACGTACTCCATCTCACGCTGAGCGAACATCTGGGCGCGGACCAGGCGGCACAGGCCGGGCCAGGACAGCACGCCGAGGATGATCATGATGAGGTACATGCGCTGGGTGGTCGCCTGCTGCTGGGAAATATCCGGGGACATGCGGGCGTTGAGGATGGAGGACAGGATCATGGCCAGAGGCAGGAACGGGATGGAGGAGACGATCTCCGCGATCCGCATCACCACCATATCCACGACGCCGCCGAAGTAACCGGCCAGACCGCCGAGGATGATGCCGATGATCATTTCGATGATGACGGCCACGGCGCCGATGGTCATGGTCATCTTGCCGCCGTTGACCAGTCTGGTGAACACATCGCGGCCCAGGCCGTCGGTGCCCAGCAGGAAGCCCTTGAAGCCCCAGGTGAGGACCTTGCCGTCCTTGGTGACGGCGTAGTTCTGGTTCGCGCCGGAGTAGAGGGTCTCGACGCCCGCTTTACTGACGGACGCGGGAACGTTGATCTGCTTTCTGGCGTTGCTGCCCCATGCGACCACGGAGCCGTCCTCCAGAAGAGCGGTGTAGTGATACCGTCCGCCGACGACCTGCTTCACGGGAGAGGAGAAGGCGGGAACGTTCTTTTCGCCCATGGCGGCGGAGCCCCAGATCACCACGGAGCCGTCCTCCTTCAGGGCGAGGCCGGTCTGGGAGGTGCCGGAGATGGACTTGACGCCGGAGGACGCTTCCTCGGGGATCTTGGTGATGGCCTTGGCGGGCGTGAAGCTGCCGTAGGTCACGGAGCCGTCGTCCATCAGCAGGAAGTAGCTGTCGATGCTGAGGAAGAAGTCGCTGACGTGGCCGTCCAGCTCGGATTTGCGGTAGGTGATGTCGCCGTTGTTGCTGTTGCCCCAGATGAAGAACTGTCCGTCCTCGGTCAGCACGGCGCTGAACTGGTAGGAGGCTCCGATCTTCTTGATCTTGAGGTTGTGGAGGCGGTTGTTGGAATCCAGGGCGTTGGGGAGATCCAGCTGGCCCAGGATGCTGTTGCCCCAGCCGGCGATGGTTCCGTCCTCGGCCAGCACGAGGCAGTGGTCATAGCCCGCGGCCACCTGCACAACCTTCATGTCCTGAATCTCTTCGGGGACGTATTTCAGGTCAATGGAGCGGGTTACGCCGGACTTGCCCCAGACGTAGACGTTGCCCTGTTTGTCGCAGCCCAGGGAATAGTTGCCGCCCACCTCGATGTCCGCCACGCCGTTGCGTCTCAGGCCGGAGGGCACGCTCAGCATATTGAGGCCGGGCGCCACGAACACGGTGGTGGAATCCTGCTCCGCGGGGTTGAAGCCCACGAAGATGGGGGTGATGATGACGAAGAGGGCGATGATAATGAGGGTGATGAGCGCCGCCACGCCGGTCTTCTTGGACATGAAGTTCCGGATCACGGTGCGGACGGGGCTCTGAACCTGCTCCTCCTGATAGATGTCCAGTTCCTTCGCGGGGAAGAACAGGCGTCTCACCCACCGGGTCAGGAAGAACTCCTTCTTTGTGGCTTCGGAGCCGGATTTTTTGTTGTCGTTCATGTCGGCTCCTTTCTTACTTATCGATCCGGACGCGCGGGTCGACCAGGGTATAGCTGATGTCGGTCAGAAGCACGCCGAAGAGGCCGATGAGGGTATAGAACAGCTGAAGGGCCAGGGCCAGCTCGAAGTCCTTGTTGGTCAGGGCCTGATAATAGGTCTGGCCGGTGCCGTTCAGGCCGAAGGTGCTCTCGATGACGAGGGAGCCGCCGGTGAACACGCCGATCATCCAGCCCATGATGGAGGTGGAGACGGGCAGCAGGGCGTTGCGCCAGGCGTGGGAATAGATGACGACCTTTTCCTTGAGGCCCTTCGCCCGGGCGGTACGGACGTAATCCTGGGACAGGGTGTCCATCATGGCGGCGCGGACGGTTCTGGTCATGCCGGCCAGTCCGGTGAAGATCATGACCAGGATGGGCAGAAGCATATACTTCAGCCGGTCCAGATAGTCCGCCATGCCGGTATAGTTTGACCCGGGCGTCTTTGCGCCTCCTGTGGGGAAGATGGGAATCAGGACGGCGAAGAGGAAGATGAAGAGGATGGCCACCAGGAAGTTCGGCAGGCTGTAGCCCACGACGGTGCCGGCCTGGATGGCGTTGTCGGCGGCGGAATGGGCGTGGACCGCGCAGTAGATGCCCAGGGGGATGGTGATGGCCAGGGTGATGATGGTGGAATAGACGTTCAGCTGGATGGAGTTCACCATGGGCGTTCCCACCACCTCGGTGACGGGCCGCTTATACTGGGTGGACTCGCCGAAGTAGCCCTCCAGGATTCCGTGGAACTGACCGGGGTACTTGGGATGCTCGGGCCCGAACGGGATGAAGCCCATCCATCGCGCGTACCGCACAAGGATCGGATCATCCAGACCGTACTGCGCTCTCAGCTTTTCATAGGTTGCCTGATAGTTGAGTCCGAGCGCTTTTTTCTGGGGTTCCAGCTCTGTTCTGGCCTGGTCGGACGGGACGAGGTTATACACCATGTACATCACGAACGACACGACGAGGAACACGAGAATGAGGTAAAAAAGTCGCTTCAGAAGATATTTGCCCATACCTTTCTGCCTCCGTGCAGTGGATAACTTTAAAAATGCAAAAGCGGAAAATAACGATCCGCGAAAAAATCTGCCGAACGCAGACTGTCGGAGCATTATTTTCGGCTTCTGCGTCGCAATGTTAAGGAAGGAAACCCTTCGGGTTTCCGGATTTTTATACTAAATCCCTTCTAAAAGGGATCTAAGGAAGAAACCCTACGGGTTTCTGAATATATGGCCTTGCGCAGGCCGGGCGCCGGGAGGGGTACCATCTCAAGGCCAACTGGTTTGCAGGCAAACCGGTACCCTCCCGGGGGTCCCCCTTGGCCATATGGCATAACCTGACAGTTTGTCTCTATGTCCAAACTCGATTGTACATCCCACAGTCCTCGCGCGGTCTACGATACGTTAGCCGAAACATGCGTGAAATCCCATCTGCGATGGAATTTCACGGTTTCCTCGGGAACCTCGGAAACAGCGATCGAAGCGCGCATGAAAAGGACATGATTCAGAAAAGACTATGCTCACAGTTCAGCTTTCCGAAATCAGCCGAACCATATCTTACCCATTACCGCGGAGTCAGCGGCGGCGAACCGGGGGTTCCGGGCAGATTCGGGTAAATTTAGGTAAACCGAAGGGCTCCCCTCCTCCCAGAAGGAAGCCCTCCGATATTCACTTTGTTCTCAGTCCGGGATCATCCCGGAGCCGGGACATCTCCTGTTACGGGGTCAGCAATCAGTTGCCGATGTAACGGGCGTACAGGATCGCTCTGGAGAAGCCGAAGAAGGAATCCTCTTCGTAGTTCTCGATGGTGGTCGGGTACACGGAGATGTAGGTGTTGGCATACAGAGGAACCAGAGGCAGCAGGTAGTTGAAGCGGAGCTCGAACTTCTGCCACAGGTCGAGGTACTTGTCGTACTGGTCGGAGGTCACGCCGTAAACCATATCCATGGACAGCTTGTCCAGCTCTTCGTCGAGGATGTGGTAGGTGTTGTAGCCCTGATCGATGTAGCTCTGGTCAAGAGTGTAGTCATAGGAGGGATCGAACACGCCGGAGGACCAGCCGGTCGCCAGGTTGAACATGTTGTACTTCGGGGTCTTGTAGTCGCCGTCTTCGCGGTACAGATAGCTCAGCAGCTCGGAGAAGTCCATAGCGGTCTGGTTGATCTGTACGCCGGCTTCCTTGGTGGCTTCGCCGTTGGCCAGCATGGTCATCAGCAGGTCGGACACGGAGTTGCCTTCGGAGCAGGCCCAGTTGATGTAGGCGGGCATCAGGATGGTGCCGTCGGACAGGGTCTTGTTGAAGTCGTCGTAGTACTCAGCCTCTTCGGCGGTAACCTTCTTGTAGCGGACTTCCTTGGAGCCGTCCACATAGTCGGAACCGTCAGCGTTGTAAACGAAGCCGGCGTCCTTCAGGAGCTTCACGGCGTCGTCGAGAGAGTAAGCGTAGGTATCCATTTCCTTCGCGAACTTCTCTTCGGAATCCTTATACATGGTGAACGCGGTGCAGTACATGGAGTGCACGGCAGTGCCCCAGCCCTGGCAGAAGGTTCTCGCGAACTCGTCTCTGTCGAGCAGGTGAGCGATGGCCTGACGGAACTCAACATACTGAGTGGGACCGAAGTCGCAGGCGAAGCAGAAGTAACCGAAGCCGGCTCTGTCGTAACGGCAGTAGTTGGCGTTCAGCTCGCCGGAGGAGATCAGGTCGACGATCTGGTTCACTTCGGAACCGTCGGTGATGCCGGAGTAGAGCTCGAAGCCGCCGGTCTTCAGGGTGTCAACAGCGGTCTCCTGCTCGGCCTTCACGATGACGATCTTCTGGATGCCGGGCTTCTGGCCGTTGAAGTCACCGGGATAGTTGGGGTTGACTTCCAGGGTGATCTGCTTGGCGGCCTCGTCATAGCTGACAAGGTTGTAAGCGCCGCAGGTCACGCGGTTGCCCTTGGCGAAACGGGCGGCTTCCACGCTGGCCTTGATGTTGTCCAGGGTGAATTCCTTGCCGTTCTCGTTGTAGAAGTAAGCGCCCTGGCCGTCGTCCTTCACGGTCCAGCCTTCGCCGAACCAGTAGGGCAGGTTCACGCAGCGGAGAGAAGCCAGACCCAGGTCATAGTAGTAGGGGAGGTTCTCGTTGCCGTCGTAACCGGTCTTCAGGGTGGTGATGGAGCACTCATACTCGCCGAGCAGACGGGCACCGGCCAGATAGTTGACCTTGCCGTCCTTATAGTCGAGACCGCCGGGGATGCTGTTGTAGCCCACGGAGGTAGCGCCGTATTCCTGGCCGGCGGGGCTGATGATGAACATGGTCCACGCCAGGTAGTTCTCGGCCTTGATGGGTTCGCCGTTGTTGAACTTCAGGCCTTCTCTGATCTTGAAGGTGTAGGTGGCGTTGCCGTCCGCGTCCTCGGTTCTCTCGTAGGACTCGACGACGGTGTTGTTGATGACGTAGGAGCCGCCCTCATCGGTGGAGACGGTGCCCAGGTCGTCGGTCAGGTACACGACGTCGGAGTCGGTAGCGTTGTTAGCGGAGAAGGCGCCCCAGGTCCAGTCGCCGCTGGGCTCGGTGGTGGTGCCCATGACAACCTGACCGGCAGGCTCCACGTTCTTCACTTCG
Source organism: uncultured Ruminococcus sp. (assembly GCA_902778205.1). GTDB lineage: Bacteria > Bacillota > Clostridia > Oscillospirales > CAG-272 > UMGS1696. The sequence continues at coordinate 5,788 of CACYWX010000067.1, forward strand.
CGGTGGCTGCCGCTGTTTCCGCCCTTACCGCCGCCGCTCTTGTTGCACGCCGTCAGGGCGAGCCCGGAGAGCATGACGCCAGCCAGCAGAACACTGAGTATTCTCTTGTGCAGTTTCATGTTTCTTTTCCCTCCATAAAAATGTTCGCTTCCCGCGCGCTCCCGGTCCGGAGCTCCACCGGACAGGGCGGGACGGTCAGACAGGTTCCGCTCCGCAGATACGGACGCGGACGCGCCGGCGGGGGACCCTGCACAGGAACCCGTCGCCGGACGACGATTTGGATATATTCCGCCCGCGTGCCCGCTATCGGTTCTGGCAGGAACGCCGGTCGAATATTTAATCATATTATAGCAAGGATTCACGAAGAAGTCAATATATTTTTCAAAGGATTCGGAAATTTTGTCACAGGCATGACAAGAATGGGGAGAGGCGCGTCACAAACTGAACACTTTGACGGAGAGACCGCCCCATCCTGCACGAAGGTCCGGTTTTTCCCGGGGCCGGGCGGGTCGGAAGGGGGATTTTCTGCATAATCCGCCCGCCGTTCCTGCAGGATGAATCCGTCCGGGGGGGTTCTTTCCGGCACGGCGGAGACGCGGTCAGGCCGCAGAAGACGCCGGAACGGGCCGGACAAAGGGCCCCGGGCTGTCGGAAAGAAAGCGGAGAACGGGATTTTTCTGCCCCGCTCTCCGCTTTCCGATCTGTGTTTTTACGCTGTTCCGCACGTCCGGAATTGGTCTCTTTTCAAAACGCTACATAAATAATCGTTTTGTAAATGATTGTAAAACGAAAGGGCCGGGACGTCAGGCGTTGTCCAGGGTTTCCTCCACGATCCACTTCAGCTCTTCCTTCTTGCGCAGGATGTCCTTCGCCAGGGCCAGCTGGCAGCGGGTGCGGACCAGGTTGTGGCCGGGATAGTTGACCTTGAAGTAGGTGTCGCCGGTGAGGTAATCGTCCAGGAACCGGGCGGCCAGCTCGATGGTGATGGAGAAGGCGCCGAGGACCAGGTTGTCCCGCTCCTCCGGCGTAATGCTGTGCTTCACCGCGCCCAGATAGCCGTGGCAGAAGGCGCGGAACTTGGAGGTGTCGAAATACACGCGGCGGACGTCCGGCTCGTCCTCGGCGGCGGTATTGCAGATGAAGCGGACGGCGTCGCCGAAATCGTACACGGACATGCCAGGCATGACGGTGTCCAGGTCGATGACCACGATGGGCCGCTTGGTGATGCGGTCGAAGAGGACGTTGTTGGACTTGGTGTCGTTATGGGTGACGCGGACGGGGAAATGTCCGTTGGCGTACCGGTCGGAGAGGACGCCGGCCTGATAGCGGACGGAGGAAATGAACTCGATCTCCTCCGTGGCATCCTGATTCCGGCCCAGCCTGTTTTCCGCCACGTCGTCGAAGAGGCGGTCCAGGCGCTTATGGGTATTGTGGAAGTCCGGAATGGTCTCGTGCAGGACGCTTCCGTCGAAGTCGGAGAGCTGGTTCTGGAACCGTCCGAAGGCCTCGCCGGTGGCGGAGATGACCGCGGGATCGTCGCAGACGTCGAAGGTGATGGAATCCACGTAGTTCATGACCCGCCAGAAGGAGTTGTCCTCGTCGTAGAGGTAGTTCTTCCCGTCGGCGGTATGGTGGAAGTGGAGAGTGACCTCCTCCGGGTAGTGCTCCCGCATATGGGAGGTGACCCGGTCGATGTTCTCCATGATGTCCTCGGGGTTCTTGAAGACGTTGGTGTTGATCTTCTGGACCACATAGGACTTGAGGGCCCCTCCCTCCATGCGGTAGGTGACCTTGTAGGTGGAGTTGATGTTGCCGTTCTTGATGGTGTCGTAGGCGTAGAGCTTTCCGGGAAGGCGGAACGCCTCACCCACCTGATTCAGTTTTTCGTACATGTCGTTTTGTTCCGGTCCGCTCACCGGGCATCCGGAATCGTCCTCCGTTTCGATATATTCGATACGATCGCAGATTTTCCTGTCGGAATGATTCAAGCGGGTCGGAAACGAGGCTGCCGCGGCTGATTAAGAGAGACCCGGCTCTTCATGAATTTTATCACCCGATTATTTCCGGGGTATGAATAAAAATAGGGAAATGCAAAAATTCGCATAGTTCAATTAAAGACGGGCGGCTTTCAGAAGGGCGTCCCGATCGTTCTGCAGCTCATCCCGGCGCACCAGCTCCAGCAGGCGGCGGAGGGTCTCCCCGATCCCGGCTCCCCGGATCCCGAGGGCCCCCAGGTCCGCTCCGTTCACGGCCAGCTGGTTCAGCCGCCGGCAGTCGTCCCGCGCGAGGATCTCCCGGACGGTTTCCGCGATCCGCTCCTCCTCCTCGGCGCCGACACGTCCCGTCAGCTTCAGAAACAGGGCCAGCTCGCCGGGGAAGGCATCGCTCATATCCCCCATGAGGACGCGGAGGCCGTACAGGTCGAAGTCCCTGTCTTCCCGGCGGGTCAGCAGATTCAGCACGGCGCGCTTCTCGTCCCGGGAGGGCTTTAAGGAATCCATGGCCCGGGAGGCGTCCTCCCGCGTCAGGGAATCGAACAGGACGGCGTACCGGACGGCGGGAGACAGAGCCCGGGGATCCGTCCCCGAGAAGATCCGGGCGGCGGCGGTCACGGCATCCGCGGTCAGGGGAGGCAGGACTCCCGAGACGACGTCCGGAAAGTCCAGAAGGATCCGTCCGGCGGCAGGTCCACCCAGGAGCCTGGTCAGCTCGGCGTACACGCGCTCCCGGGAGATCTTCTCCAGCATGGGCGCCATGGACCGGACGGCGGCCGCGCATTCGGGATCGCAGGAAAAGTCCAGGACGGAGGCGAAGCGCAGGGCTCTGAGGATCCGCAGTCCGTCCTCGGAGAAGCGTTCCTCCGCCCTGCCCACACAACGGATGATCCGCCGGTCCAGATCCTCCCGTCCGCCGAAGAGGTCGGTGAGTCCGCCGCCCTCCTCCGGGGATCCGGGAGCCCAGGCCATGGCGTTGACGGTGAAGTCCCGGCGGCTGAGATCGTCGGACAGGCGGTCGGCGAAGGACACGCTGTCGGGGCGCCGGCCGTCCGAATAGGTTCCGTCCACCCTGTAGGTGGTGACCTCGATGTTCATATGCTCCCGGACCACGGTGAGGGTCCCGTGCTTCAGGCCGGTCTCCACCACGCGGCAGTCGGAAAAGACCCGGAGCATGTCCTCCGGGCGGGCGGCGGTGGTCACGTCGTAGTCGCCGGGCGTCCGTCCCATGAGGGCGTCCCGCACGCAGCCTCCCACCAGATACGCCGGATAGCCCGCGCTCCGGAGCCGGTCCAGGACGAAGACGGCGGGGGCGGGAGGGGAAATCGCAATATCGCTGCTGTTCATGACGGTCATACTCCCTGTCTGCGGAAACGGTTCACTGAAATACGAATTTCCTCATCCTGCGGTTCCGGATGCGTCCCACGGCGGACATGGGGACGGCCGCGCCTCTGCCTCCTGCAGCGATGAGAAGCGCGGCAGCCTTCAACCGGACGGAGATCTTTTTCTGACGGAGCAGATCCTTCAGATAAGCGCGGACAAAGGTCAGGGCCTCGTCGAGCCGCGCCCGCTCCCTGTCCCGTTCGGCAGGAGAGGCGTCCAGAACCGCGGTCCAGGCGTTCGCCGCGGCTGAGACGCAGAAGAAGACGCAGGCGTCCCGCCACTCCGGGCATTTGCCGGCAAAATGTTCAAACTGCACACGTCTGGCGGTCCAGCGGTCCAGCTGGTTTCTCAGGGACGGCGTATGGACGATGCTCCCGGCTGTCTGGACATAGTGATACAGCGGGTCCGGAAGAAGGACGAGCCGCCGGGCTTTCGTGATGAGGCGCGGCACGACGAACATATCCTCAAAGCAATATCCTTCCGGAAAGCGGAGTCCGTTGAAAAGCTCGGCGCGGTACAGCTTGTCCCACACCGTATTGCTCAGGGTCAGGGCAGAGAGCAGCCCATCCAGGGCCTCCTTCGGTCCGACGACGGTTTCCGTCTCCGCGGGCTGCAGAACGTCGCTTTTTCCGGGCATGTCCGAGATCCGGCCGAAGGCGCAGATGTCCGCCTCCGGATACGCGGTCAGGGCGGCCAGAGCGGTCCCGAGCGCGTCTGTCTCGAGCCAGTCATCCGCGTCGGCAAAGGCAATATACGCGCCTGAGGCCCGATCCAGTCCGCTGTTCCGGGCGCAGGACAAGCCGCGGTTTTCCTGATGCACCGCCTTCACCCTCTCGTCCTTCCGGGCATATTCGTCGACGATCGAACCGCTGCGATCCGTGGACCCGTCATCGACGAGAACGGCCTCGAGATCGGAGAAGGTCTGTCCGAGGACGCTGTCCACGCACCGCCGCAGCGTTTTTTCGGCGTTGTAAACCGGTATGATGACGCTGATCATTACGGTCACCCTCTTTATCCCGCATCAGCGGAGGTTTCGCCGTTCCGGGGAGGGTCAGGGGAAGGATGGGCACATTCGTCCCGGAGGGGGCACGCCCCGCACCTCGGGCTTCGGGCGGTGCAGGTATCGCGGCCGAACAGCACCATCCGGTGGCACCAGGCGGCCTGCTCCTCCCGGGGTACGATCTCCGAGAGGATGCGCTCCACCCGGACCGGATCCTTGAGGCTCTCGTCGTAGAAGCCGAAGCGGCCGCAGAGACGGATGCAGTGGGTATCCGCCACGATGCCGGGCTTGCCGAAGCAGTCCCCCAGGATCAGGTTGGCGATCTTCCGGCCTACGCCGGGCAGGGACAGCAGGTCCTCCATGGTGTCGGGGACCCGGCCGCCGTAGTCCCGGACGATGATGCGGGACATGGCGACGCAGGACTCCGCCTTGGTATGGAAGAGGCCGCAGGGGCGGATGATGGCCTCCACGTCCGGGACCGCCGCCTCCGCCATGGCCGCCGCGTCCGGATAGCGCTCAAAGAGAGGGACGCAGACGATATTGACCCTCTCGTCGGTACACTGGGCGGACAGGCGGGCGGCGATCAGCAGTCTCCAGGGATCGCCGCCGTATTCCAGGGAGCAGAGGGCGTCGGGATAGAGGTCCTTCAGGACGGCGTGGATTTTCTGAACGTCTGGCATGATTTTCCTCCGGGCTGTGGTCAGGGCAGGTCGATGATCCACTGGCTTCCGTCGTCCACGTACCCGTCCTCTCCGGCTCCGGAATCGGTTCCGGGATCATACGGGGGTTCGGTCCGGGAGCCGGTATCGGGTTCCCCGGGGATGTCGATGGTCCACTGGCTTCCGTCGTCGCTCAAGGAGCCGCCGTCCACGGGGGTGGTGTCGAAGGGCAGGGGCTCGCCGCTCCATTCCTCCTCCCACGCGCCGGACGCCTCGGTTTCCTCCTCATACGCGGGCTCTTCCCCGGGTTCTTCGGAGGAGACGCCGTTTTCCGCGTTCCAGGCCTCCTCGGCCTCGCGGCGGGCCTGTTCTCTGGCGGCATCC
>CACYWX010000068.1 GCA_902778205.1 uncultured Ruminococcus sp.
GGTCTCGTTGGTGTTCCAGTTGGCCTTGAAGAAGGCGGGGATGAAACCCCAGAGAGCGCCCGCCAGCAGGCTCGTGACGATCATGGTCAGAAACAGCACGGGCGTCGGGAGCTTATCGCCCAGGAAGATCATGCACAGAGCGGTGGCGAAGCCTCCCATGAGGACCTGCCCCTCCGCGCCGATGTTCCAGAAGCGCATCCGGAAGGCGGGAGCCAGGGCCACGCCGATGCAGAGCAGGGAGGTCATGTCCCGCAGAAGCTGCATGAACAGCATGGGCGCGGAGAAGGAGGCGGCGAAGATCCGGGCATACACGGCGATGGGATTGAGCTTCGTCACCAGCACGATGAACAGAGCGTCGATCACCAGGGCCAGCAGAATGGCTATGGCCCGGACGAGGATCTTGGTTTTCAGGGGCAGGGCGTCCCGCTTGGCGATGCGGAACAGGGGCTCCCCATGGGTCTTGCGGGTTTCGGGCTTTGTCTGTGCTCCGGTCATGGGTCACGCCTCCTTTCCTTTCGCTTTGGCTTCGGCGTTTCCGCCGCCGTATCCGTCATGGGCGCTCAGCTTGGTCATAAGCAGGCCGATGCCCTCCTTGGTGGCCTCCCGGCCGTTCACGATGCCCGTAATCACCCCTGCGCACAGCACCAGGATCCGGTCGCACAGGTCGATCAGCACGTCCAGATCCTCGCCCACGTACAGCACCGCCACGCCCTTCTTCTTCTGCTCGTTCAGCAGGCGGTAGATCTGGTAGGAGGTCCCGATGTCCAGTCCGCGCACCGCGTAGGCCGTCATCAGCACCTCCGGCGCGGCGGCAATCTCACGGCCCACCAGCACCTTCTGCACGTTGCCTCCGGACAGACGCCGCACGGGCGTTCCGATGGAGGGCGTCACCACCGCCAGATCGTCCTTCACGTCCTCCGCCAGCTTCTTCGGGGCCTGGGTGTCGGTGAACACGGACTTCCCGCTTTCGTAGGACTTGAGCATCATGTTCTCCGTCATGCCCATGGAGCCAACCAGCCCCATGCCCAGGCGGTCCTCCGGCACGAAGGAGAGGTGCACGCCCAGCTCCTTGATCTGCCGGGGGGTCAGGCCGATGAGCTCCCGCTGCTCCCCGCCGTCGGAGGGGTAGAACATGACGGAGGAGCCCTCCGCGGCGATCTGCAGTCCGGCGACGGCCTCCAGCAGCTCCTTCTGTCCGCATCCGGAAATGCCGGCGATACCCAGGATCTCCCCGCCGTACACGTCGAAGGAGGCGTCCTTCAGGGCCGGCACTCCCTCCGCGCCGTATACGGTCAGATTCTTCACGGACAGGAGCAGCTTCCGGTTCTCCGGCTCGGGACGCTCGATGTCCAGCGCCACCTTCTTGCCCACCATCATTTCGGTGAGGGACAGCTCGTCGGCGTCCTTCGTGGCCACGTCCCCGATGTACTCGCCCTTGCGCAGGATCACCACCCGGTCGGAGATGTCCAGCACCTCGTGGAGCTTGTGGGTGATGATGACCACGGCGCACCCGTCCTTCTTCATCTCCCGCATGACGCCGAAGAGCTTCTCGGTCTCCTGGGGCGTCAGGACGGCGGTGGGCTCGTCCAGGATCAGGATGTCCGCGCCCCGGTAGAGGACCTTCACGATCTCCAGGGTCTGCTTCTGGGACACCGTCATCTCGTAGACCTTCTGGTCCGGCTCGATGTCGAAGCCGTACCGGTCACAGATCTCCTTCACGCGCCGGGAGACGGCCTTCATGTCCAGCCGCTTCCCCCCGCCGGACTCCTCGGGCGGCAGGCCCAGGACGATGTTTTCCGCGGCGGTGAACACGTCCACCAGCTTGAAATGCTGATGGATCATGCCGATGCCCAGGGAAAAGGCGTCCCCCGGAGAGGCGATGGTGACCTCCTCCCCGTCCACGAAGATCCTGCCCTCGTCGGGGAAGTAGATGCCGGAGATGATGTTCATCAGGGTGGTCTTGCCGCTTCCGTTCTCGCCCAGCACGGAGAGGATCTCGCCCCGCCGGATGGACATGGACACGTTCCGGTTCGCGGCGACCGCGCCGAAGGTTTTGGTGATCCCCTCCAGACGGACGGCGTCCGGCCGCCGGGTGACGTTCGACGTTTCTGCCATGATACAACCTTTCAGAATGATGAAATGCGGAAAAGCGGAAAAGGAAAAAGGAAAACCGTTTTTCTTCTTTCCTCCGGCGCTTTTCTCCCGCGGAGAAGCCGGATCGTACTTCTCCCGCCGGACGGACAAAAGTGAAACGGGGAGGAAGTAAGCGTTACATACTTCCTCCCCCTTCGGTTCAGACGGATTTTTATACTGAGATGATCTTACTTCTCGATGATGCCGTCGATGCGGACGGAGAAGTACGGGGCGCTGCGGACGGTGGACTCGTCGAAGTAGCCGTCCTTGATGCACTCAACGGTTTCGCCCTCGTAGATGGGGGTCATGGTGCTCCAGTCCATATAGGACATGTTGACCTTGCAGGAGGTCAGATGACCGGCCGCGTCGGTGGTCACTTCGCAGGTGCTCTGGGGCTGGGACACGGTGAAGGTGGAGGTGTCGAAGACGTGGAGGGTGCCGGCCTTGAGAGCGGCTTCCACTTCGGCGACCTTCTCGGCGGTGCCGGCGGCGCAGGACGGGCCGAGAGTGGTGATGGCCACGCCGTTTTCGTTGTAGCCCTTCGCCACGTCATAGGGCTGCTCCTTGCCGTCCATGACGTTCTTGAACAGCTCGGCGTAGAACTCGGACCAGGTGTTGGTCGGGGAAGTCAGGGCCGCGGTGGGAGCTGCCTCCAGCATGTCCACGTTGTAGCCGACGGAATAGCAGATCTTGCCCTCGCCGAGCATTCTCTCGCAGGCGGAGGGAGCGCCGGTGGAGTCCGCGTGCTGGCCGATGATGACGCAGCCGTTGGCCACGAGCGCTTCGGCGGCGGCGGCTTCCTTGGCGATGTCGAACCAGGAAGAGGTGTAGTTGACTTCCATGGTCACGTTCGGAACGATGGAACGGAGGCCGAGGAAGAAGGCGGTGTAGCCGGAGACCACTTCCGCGTAGTTGAAGGCGCCCACATAGCCGATCTTCACGTTGCCGTCGGCGTCATAGGCATTGGGGGTGGCGGTGGGGGAAACGGTGCCGTTGTCGATGAGCTCCTTCAGCTTCATGCCGCCGACCACGCCGGAGACATAGCGGGACTCAAAGACCTTGGTGAAGCCGTTCTTCAGGTTGGACACGCCGGAGATGGCCGCGAAGTCGCCGGTCATGGAGACGAAGGTGACGTTCGGGTTTTCCTTAGCCGCCTGAACCATGAAGTCCTGATGGCCGTAGGAGTTGGAGATGATCAGCTGGCAGCCGCGGCCCACGAGCTCGGTGGCGGCGTCGTAGCAGTCGGAGTTCTCCTCGATCTTGTACTTCCAGATGATCTGGCTGTCCGCGATGCCCAGCTTCTTGGCGGCTTCCTTGATGCCGTTCATATGGGCGAGGGTATAGCCTTCGGTTTCGTCGCCGACCATGATGCAGCCGATCTTGATGCCGGCCGCGCCGTCGCTGGAGCAGGATGCAAACGCCGTCAGAGCGGTGAAGAGCATCAGGACTGCGATCGTCAGCGACGCGATTTTCCTGAACATGTGTCTGTTCCTCCTGAAATGTGATAATGATGGAGACGGTCTATCTCAAGCCCGAAGGCAGGAGAGCAGGGGAGATTAGGAGGGAATGTTCTTCCGGATATGTGCCGGTGTGTCTTATTCCTCCACGAAGCGGATCCCGTTTTCGTCCATGGAGGCGACCCGGGCCAGGGATTCCACCCGGACGCCCTGGGCGCGCACGATGCTTCCGCCGGGCTGATAGGCTTTTTCGATGACGATGCCCGCGCCGGCCACGGAGGCTCCCGCGTCATGGACCAGCTTCAACAGGGCCAGCAGGGCGCTCCCCTTGGCCAGAAAGTCGTCGATGATGAGGACCCTGTCGGCGGACGTGAGAAAATCCCGCGCCAGGCGGATGGCGTAGGTGCGTTCGTGGGTATAGCTGTAGACCTCGGCGGTGTAGACGTCGCCGGAGATATTGTTGGTGGGCGTCTTTTTGGCGAACACCACGGGAACGCCGAAATACGCGGCGGTGAGGCAGGCGATCCCGATGCCGGAGGCCTCGATGGTCAGGATCTTGGTGACGCCCTCGTCCTTGTACAGGCGGTGGAACTCGCGGCCCAGCTCCGAAATGAAGGGCACGTCGATCTGGTGGTTGAGAAAGCTGTCCACCTTCAGCACATTGCCCGCGCCGATCTTGCCGTCCTTCAGGATTCTCTCTTCCAGCATCTTCATATGCCGCAGCCCCCGTCCGAAAATGATGCTCGCGCCGGAACGCGAAGGGAAAACTCCCGCTGATTTTAAAAGACTGTTTCCATTATACATGATCCGGAAACAAAATGCAACACGTCGTTCCGATGAAATCCCCTGTTCTCCTCCGGGCGGATTTTGTCGAAACAGCACAAACCTTTCCGCTCTCCGCCGCATATACTGACAGAAAAAGGACGGTCCGCTCCTCCGGGTGTATTTTCCGGACGGCGCGGCCCGGGAAACCGGCGGGTGTGGGAATAAATCCCCCTGCAAATGGCGCATACTGTACGCGCGGACAAGAAGACAGCGGAAAGGATGAGGGAACATGACAGTCAGACGCGGCGACATATACTATGCCGATCTCAGCCCGGTGGTGGGCAGCGAACAGGGAGGCGTGCGCCCCGTGCTCATCGTGCAGAACGACGTGGGGAACCGGTACAGTCCCACGGTCATCGCCGCGGCCATCACCAGCCGGCTCGGCAAGAACCGGCTCCCCACCCACATCGACGTGCTGGCGGAGCGGGCCGGACGGGTGGGTTTGACAAAGGACTCGGTGATCCTTCTGGAACAGATGCGGACCATCGACAAGAAGCGGCTGGGGGAGAAGATGGGACATCTGGACGAGGAAACCATGACGGCGGTGGACAACGCGATCTCGGTGAGTCTGGGACTGGGCGGCGTCCGGGCGGAGTGAGGGAGATCGTGTATTCTCACGATGAGAAAGGGCTGTCGCATTTTTCCATCTTCAGGAGTTCATGTGACAGTCCAATCACGCATGCACCGTATAAACCAGTGCAAAGCGGTTTCCATAATAGTGTAACTGCTTCACAGAGAATCACATCGCACACAGATGAGGCGGAACGTTTGGTAATCAATCGCTTTATCAAACCTTGATACAGCGATCGAACCCCGTCAGCTCCCCCTCATCAGTCACCTATAGTAATGCTCGGAATTAGCTGCACTTTGCCCTACAGTAGTTTTTGATCGAACTTTTTGCAAAAAGTTCGTGGGGTGTCGGGGCAAAGCCCTGACCCGCACTCCGAAGAGTGCGGAATTCCCAGGACGTCAAAGGAGTTCCTCTTTTGGTTCTTTTCTCCTCGATAAAGGAGAAAAGAATAAGGAACGATATGAATGTGCGGGTAATAAAGTGAATGGCTATAAGGTGACACCTCATGATGTGCAGCAGAATCTGGCACAAAGCGGTTGCCATAGAATAACGATCATTGGGAGGAAACTCCACGGAAACCGCTTCATGACGAAGTTCCGCTGCACACTGTCAGCCTTCCCCCCCTTGGCGGGGAAGGTGGCCCGAAGGGTCGGATGAGGGGGAACGTATGATATACAATCGCTTCATTGAACTTCGATACAGCGAACGATTCCCGTCAGCTCCGGATTATATGGCCTTGCGCAGGCTGGGGACGCAGTAAAGGGTAACAGAACATTTATATATTTTCCCCGCGTGTGGTTTATGAAGGCTGACACTCAGAATCACGTTCAGAGTCCGGACGGCAGTTCAGACGGACATTGTCAGGAAACGGGACTGTCCGGCCAGCTCCCTTCCGATATTAACATTTTATCCCTTGAAAACGGAGGCGCGGGGGGATATACTGAGAAAAACATTTTCTCAACGAAAGGCTCCGCGCCATGACCCGAAATCGTTTTACCGCAGGGCTCTCCGCTCTGCTTGCTCTGTGTCTCCTCGCGCTTCCCCTCTCCTCCTGCTCCAAGAAGGGCGAATACGACCCGCCCACGGGATGGCAGTCGGCCTCGGACGAAGCGGCGGACTTCTACTTCTACGTGCCCGACAACTGGACGGTGGACTTCTCCACGGCAGCGGCCGGCGCGTACTACTCCGCCTCCGATCCCTCGTCGGTGTCCGTCATGGCCTGGGAGCTTCCCAACACGGACACGACGCTGGACGACTGGTGGGCCCTCAACCGGGAGGAGCTGGAGAAGGTTTTCACCAACTTCAATCTGGAGTCCGAGGAGAACATGACCCTGACCCCGGACAATCTCTACGCGAAGAAGTACATTTACACGGCGGAGCTGGGCGGCTACTCCTACCGCTACCTGCAGGCCGCCGCGCTGAAGGGCACCGCCGTCTATCTCTTCACCTACTGCTCCGTGGAGGAGAACTTCGAGAGCCACATGGACGCCGTGAACGACATGCTCGGCTTCCTCATCATCAAGTGAGGCGCGCGGCATGACGGAACACTATCTGGATCAGTCGGCCACCACACGCCCCTCGGAGGCCGCCCTCCGCGCCCTGAACGACGCGCCCTGGGGCAATCCCTCCTCAGTCCACCGGATCGGGCTGGAGGCCGCCGCCTGTCTGAAGGAAGCCCGGGCCGCCGTCGGAAAGACCCTCGGCATGGGCCGCGTGACCCGGGACCGGCTGATCTTCACCTCCTGCGGCACGGAGTCCAACAACATCGCCCTGCTGGGAACGGCGGCGGCGAAGAAGCGGGATCCGGACAACCCCGGGGTCGTAATTTTGTCGGCCGGGGAGCATCCCTCCCTGGAAAATCCGGCGCAGGCGCTGGAAAAGCGGGGATACCGGATCCTGCGGGTCCCCACGGCGGGCGGCGTGCTGGATCTGGATTATCTCCGGAACGCGCTGAAAAGCGTCTCCGCGCCGGTGATCTTCGCCGGGTTCATGCTGGTGAACAACGAGACGGGCGCGGTATACGACGTGAAGTCCGCGGCGGCTCTGGTACGGGCGAAATTCCCCGACGCGGTGATCCACTGCGACGCGGTGCAGGGATATCTGAAGCTGAAGAAAAGCGGCTTCTCCCCCTACGCCCTGGGCGTGGACACCATGACCCTCAGCGGCCACAAGGTCCACGCGGTCCGGGGCGCCGGGGCTCTGTTCGTTTCGGAGAACGCCGTGAAGCGGAAGAACATCGTACCTGTGATGCCCGGCGGCGGACAGGAATGGGGACTGAGAAGCGGAACGGAGAATCTGCCCGCCATCGCCTCCTTCGCCGCGGCCGCCTCCGAGGGCTTCGCCGCATTGGAGGACCGCCTTTCCGCCACAGCCTCGCTCCGCGCGCTTCTTTCCGACGGGATCGCGCGTCTGGCGGAGGAGGTCCCGGAGGTCGGGCTGAACGTGCCCGCGGGAGAGCTTCAGCCCGGCATCGCCAGCGTCCGCCTGCCCGGGATCCGGAGCGAGACCATGCTGAACTTCCTCTCCGGCCGGGGGGTGTACATCTCGGCGGGATCGGCCTGCTCGGCGGCAGCGAAGAAAAAAAGCGCGGCTCTCGCGGCCTTCGGTCTGCGGGACGACGAGGCGGACTCGGTGATCCGGGTCAGCTTTGACCATACGAACACGGAGGAGGACGTGCGCGCCTTCCTCGAGGGACTGGACGCGGGGGTGCGCTCCCTGCAGAGAAAGAGATAAGGACGGAACAAGATGAACAAGTTTCTGACCGACTTCGCGGAATTCATGAAAACACAGCCCTTCCGGATCATCCGCCTGTCCGAGGTGCAGGGAAACGGGGAGATCGAAACCTGGAACATGACGGAGGGCAACGCCTGCCAGGACACCTACTCCGTGACCAAGACCTTCGTCATGACGGGCATCGGCCTTCTGTGGGACCGGGGGCTCATCTCTCTGGACGAGAAGCTCGTGGACATCCTCCGGGAGGACATCTCCCCCGAGACCGAGGCGAAGATGGATCCCCGCTGGAGCCTGACCACGGTGGAGATGGCCCTGACCCACCGGATCGGCCTGCCCGGAGGCTTTCTGGACATCGACGTCTGCAACGCAGTGGATTTCGGGGAGGATTTTCTGGCCTACACCCTGACCTATCCCCTGGACTACACCCCCGGCACGGCGGCGAAATACACGGACTGCGCCTTCTATCTGCTGGCCAGGGCCGCGGCGAAGAAGACCGGCGTGACGCTGGACAAGTACCTGTGGCCGCAGCTGTTCCATCCCCTGGGCTTCCGGGAAGCCGCCTGGTCCTGCTGTCCCCTCGGGCATCCCGTGGGCGGCTCGGGTCTCTACATCGGCGCGGAGGACATGGTGAAGCTGGGCATGATCTACCGGGACGGAGGTCTCTACCGGGGCCGCCGCATCCTCTCGGAGGAGTGGGTGAAGATGGCCATAGACCGGGAATTCGCCCTGGACTGGGACGATCAGCACCGGGTCTTTTTCAAGGGCGGCATGTACGGCCAGAAGCTCTTAGTGGCACCGGAGCAGGACCGGGCGGTGGCGCTCCAGTCCTACGGCGCCAACTCCGACGCGGTCATGAAGTGGGTAAGGGATTATAAAGGATAATATACCATAGTATATTCACATTATGAGGAAGGAAACGCTTCGCGTTCCCTTCCTTATTTCGTGAAGTTCAGGATGAACTTCATCTCCTCCGCCGGACCGCAGGAATGCGGTCCGTGGCTGCTATAGTTTGGCGGAAGGTTTTATAAAGGCCGGGCCGTTGCTTTTCCCCCTTTTGTCAGAACTTCTTAAAAAATCCCTTCCGCCGGAGCGGAATTCAGCGGTTCGACGCCCTTTGACATATTGACTTCCGGCCGGAAGTATTGTATAATACTATCCGATAATTTTTGCATCTGTGCTGACACATCCGGCGGCGCAAAGGCTTCCGGATGAACAAAACATCGGACGGCGCGTCGTAAAATATACGGGAGGAACCGTCAGTAATCCCCCCGTAAAGCATATCCCCGCGTCAGATGAGGTCCGCCAGACGAACTGAATATCTCTGATGTTCACATCCGGCAGTTTTAACAAAACCGGGATACGGACAGCCGTATCTGAGAAATTGCAGCGTGCGCCGTCTCCTCCAAGGCGGGGGAGGGGCGCGGGAACTCTTTGCGGGGGCTGCGATTAGCCGAGTGTGGGTCTCGCGCAGAGCTGATCCGGGGAGAGCGGTCGCGCCGTCCGTCCCCGAGCTTACGCGGAGTCCGTCGGAGACCGGCTCTTCCATCCCCGCGGCGTCGTGCGGCGGGCGGTCGGAGAGGGCGCGGCTTCCGCATGGCGGGCTCCTGGAGCTTCCTTCCCCGGCCGGGGAGGGAGCTCCGGTGATACCTTTGCCGCAAAGGGGGATGCAAAATTGACCGAAAAGAATATCATCGAGCTGAAAAACATCACCGTCCGCTTCGACGGCGATACGGTTCTCGACGACCTGAACCTGTCCATCCGGGACGGGGAGTTCGTCACGCTGCTGGGTTCGTCCGGCTGCGGGAAGACCACCACGCTGCGCATCATCGCGGGATTTCTGGAACCCGACGAGGGCGAGGTGTTTTTCGGGGAGAAAAACATGAATGGTGTTCCCGCGCACAAACGTGAGGTCAACACCATTTTTCAGCGTTACGCCCTGTTTCCCCATTACAACGTCTTCGACAACGTGGCCTACGGCCTGAAGGTCCGCCATGTGCCGAAGGACGAGATCCGGGAGCGGGTGACGGAGATGCTCCGGCTGGTGAACCTTGAGGGATTTGCCAAGCGGTCCGTGGCCAAGCTCTCCGGCGGCCAGCAGCAGCGGGTGGCCATCGCCCGGGCCCTGGTGCTCAAGCCCAAGGTGCTCCTGCTGGACGAGCCGCTCTCCGCCCTGGACGCCAAGCTGCGCAAGGACATGCAGGTGGAGCTGCGCAACATCCAGCAGGCCACGGGCATCACCTTCATCTTCGTGACCCACGACCAGGAGGAGGCGCTGTCCATGTCCGACACGGTGGTGGTCATGAACGAGGGACGGGTCCAGCAGATCGGCTCCCCGGAGGACATCTACAACGAACCGAAAAACGCCTTCGTGGCGGATTTCATCGGCGAGTCCAACATCCTGGACGGCGTCATGAAGGAGGACTACAAGGCGCAGTTCTCCGGCCATACCTTCAAGTGCGTGGACAAGGGCTTCGCGCCCGGTGAGGCCGTGGACATCGTGGTGCGGCCCGAGGACGTGGACATCGTGAAGCCGGAGGCGGGCATGCTGAAGGGCATCGTCACCTCCGTCACCTTCCTGGGGGTCCACTACGAGATCATCGTGGACATCGGCGGCTTCAAGTGGATGATCCAGACCACGGATTATGCCGGCGTGGGCGAGACCGTGGGCCTCTCCATCGATCCGGACGCCATCCACGTCATGAAGAAATCCAAGTATTCCGGCCTCTACGGCGACTATTCCACCTTCTCCGACGAGATGGAGGAGATGAACCAGATGTCCGAGGAGCTGGCGGAGGAGTTCGCCGAGGAGATCGCGGAGGAACGCATTGAGGAAGAGGGGGCATCCTCCTCCGGGAAGGAATAAGGCACGCCCATGAAGAACCGTTCCTTCCTCCAGCGGATCATCGGAGCGCCCTACGTGCTCTGGGCCGCCGTCTTCATCGTGGTGCCCCTCCTGATCGTGGCGTACTATGCCTTCACCGATCCGGCGGGGAACTTCTCCCTGAGCAATATCCGGAACCTGACCGATTACGGCGCCATTTTCCGGGATTCCATCCTCTATTCCGTTGCCGCCACCCTCATCGCGCTGGTGCTGGCCTATCCCTTCGCCTACGTCATGAGCCGCAAGCGGGAGAAGACCCAGCAGATCATGATGGTGCTGGTGATGCTCCCCATGTGGATGAGCCTTCTGATCCTGACCTACTCCTGGATGAACATCCTGGAGCGCAACGGCATCGTCAACAGCCTGCTGGCGAAGCTCGGCATGGAGCCCATGAACCTCATCGGGACCCCGGCCGCGGTCATCTTCGGCATGGTCTACAACTACATTCCCTATATGATCCTGCCCATCTACTCCGTCATGTCCAAGATCGATCCCTCGGTGCTGGAGGCGGCGGAGGACCTGGGCTCCGGCGGCGCGTCCAAGCTCTACCGGGTGATCCTGCCCCTGTCCATGCCCGGCGTG
>CACYWX010000069.1 GCA_902778205.1 uncultured Ruminococcus sp.
TAAAACTGGAAACAGGAAAGAGAGAGAAGAACATCGAGACCGTGAGCAGGTCCGCGGCCGGGCAGATCGTGCTGGTCCGGATCCTCGCCATCGTGATCGTGGACGTCATCGTGGCCATGCTGTTCGATTTCGTCGGTCCCCGCGCGGACGCCGCAAGAGCCACCGCGTTCCATATGAACGTGTTGCCCGTGCTGAGGATCGTGTTCCCAGCGCTGCTGCTGGCCGCGCTGGTGTACCTGGTTGTGACGCTGGTCCGGAAGACCGACACCTCCGCGCACTGGATCACCCCGGTGATGCTGACCGCCGTCGCCCTCTATCTCACCGTGACCGCCCTGTTCTTCGACAAGTTCTGGGTGTATCCCCCGGTGTTCTACGTCATGACGGTCATCGTGAGCCTGCTTTTCGCCGTCTACTACATTTATACGATCCTTCTCTACCGGAAATAAAAACCCTCCTCCGGGATCTCCCTCCCGGATTATCCCGACCGGCCTGGCTTGACAGAACGCGCGCTGCTCCGTCAAGCCATTCTTTTCATCCGATGGCCGGGAGCGTTTCCTTGTGCTAAAAGCGGATGAATCACAGAAAAATCACAGAATTTCTATGAAAAATTCCGATTCCCCTATTGAAAAAACACAAAAAATCGTGTAGAATATGGTGTAGTATTTACAAGAGGATCCAACATCGGCTGACAGGAAGGGGCAGAATATGTCAAACCGTCTATTTCAGGGTATCATTCACCAGATGCGCGACGCGGTGGACCGCATCATCGGCGTCATCGACGACAACGGCGTGATCATCGCGTGCAGCGAGCTTGTCAAGATCGGCGAAATGAGACAGGGCGTGAGGGACGAGCTCGCCTATACCTCCGACGCCGTTACCTCCGGCGGTTACACGTACAAGCCGATCGGCACGGGCTCCAAGTGGGAGTACATCGTCTTCATCGAAGGCGAGGACAAGTACGCCGAGAAGATCGCGACAATCCTGGCCATCTCTCTTTCCAACATCAAGAACCTATACGACGAGAAGTACGACAAGAATTCCTTCATCAAGAACATCATCCTCGACAACATCCTGCCGAGCGACATCTATATCAAGTCGAAGGAGCTGCGCTTCAACGCGGAGGAGAGCCGCGTGGTCTTCCTCATCAAGTTCCACTCCAAGCCGGACGTGCTGTCCTTCGACATGGTGCAGAACATCTTCCCGGACAAGAACAAGGATTACGTCATCGCCACGGGCGAGCAGGACATCGTCCTTGTGAAGGAGGTCAAGCAGGGCACCGACATCAAGGAGATCGAGAAGATCGCCAAGCAGATCGCGGACACCCTCAACTCCGAATTCTACGTGAAGGTCTCCATCGGCATCGGCACGGTGGTGGACAACATCAAGGACCTGGCCCGGTCCTACAAGGAGGCTCAGGTGGCCTTCGAGGTGGGCAAGGTCTTCGACACCGAAAAGAACATCATCTCCTACGAGAACCTGGGCATCGGGCGGCTCATCTACCAGCTGCCCACGACCCTGTGCGAAATGTTTCTGCAGGAGGTCTTCAAGAACGGCTCCCTCGATTCCCTCGACCGGGAGACCCTCATGACCATCCAGTGCTTCTTCGAGAACAACCTGAACGTCTCCGAGACCTCCCGGAAGCTGTTCGTGCACCGGAATACCCTGGTGTACCGGCTGGAGAAGATCCGGAAGCTGACCGGACTGGATCTGCGGGAGTTCGACCACGCCATCACCTTCAAGGTGGCCCTCATGGTCAAGCGGTATCTCACCCAGAAGCCCGTCAAGTACTGATCTCCCCGGAGAACGCGGACGGCAGGGCATCCGGACAATTGCATACGGGGCACACGCTCCGGACAGTCAGGGACAGCGCGTCACGCGTCGGGTCCCTGCTGTCATTTCACCCGGTTTTGTCTACAATATTCACATGAATTGGACAAAAAATCACGCATAAATTCCGCATTGCGCCGTAAGGGAAGAAATTCAGGAAGGGCTCTTCCCGGCGATGCGCACATACAGGGTCCGCCAGACCTCCGGACCGCCTGAAAGGATTCTATGATCGACTTTGTAAACGTGAAAAAAGCGTATCCCAACGGGACCATGGCGCTCAAGGGGATCAACCTGCACATCGACGAGGGGGAATTCGTCTTTGTCTGCGGTCCCTCCGGCGCGGGCAAATCCACCCTGATGAAGCTCCTGCTCCGGGAGGAACGCATCACCTCCGGCAAGCTGACCGTAGGGGAATACGACCTGTCCGAGCTGTCGGAATTCAAGGTGCCGTACTACCGGCGTGAACTCGGCGTGGTGTTCCAGGATTTCCGCCTGTTCCCGAAAAAGACGGTGTTCGAGAACGTGGCCTTCGCCATGGAGGTGGTTGGAACGCCCCGGTCCAAGATCGTGCGCCGGGTGCCCGCCATCCTCAACACGGTGAACCTGTCGGGCAAGCAGGACTCCTTCCCCCACGAGATCTCCGGCGGCGAGCAGCAGCGTGTGGCTCTGGCGCGGGCTCTGGCCAACAATCCCAAGGTGGTCATCGCGGACGAGCCCACGGGGAACATCGACCCGAAGATGTCCCTCGAGATCATGAGCCTGCTCATCAAGATCAACAAGATCGGCAAGACCGTCATCGTCGTGACCCATGAGAAGGATCTTGTGGACTACTACAAGCAGCGCGTGGTCATGCTGAACGACGGGCTGATCACCGAGGACCGGGTAGGAGGTATGTTCAATGAGGAGGTATAATCCCTTTTACTTCATCGGACAGGCTTTCGAGGGGCTTTTCCGCAACAGCGTCATGTCCTTCGCGTCCGTCGCCGTGCTGATGAGCCTCCTGGTGGTGATCGGCGGCTTCACCCTGCTTGTGACCAACATCGACGTGAACCTGGAGCAGTTCGGCCTCATCAACCAGATCGTGGTGTTCTGCGAGCCGGACGCCTCGGAAAGCGAAATCGAGGACATCGGCATCGCCATCGGCAAGCTGGACAACATCGCGAAGGTGGAGCACGTCACCAAGGCCGAGGGCCTGGAGCAGATGAAGGATCAGTACGACATCTACGACGACGTGGACGAGAACAACAACCCCCTGCCGGACTCCTACGTCATCACCTACGAGGAAAACGAGAAGGTGGTGGAGCTGGACTACCAGCTGAAGCAGATCCCCGGCATCGCCAAGGTCAACAACCGCCTGGAGCTGGCCACCACCATCGAGAACTTCAAGCACGGCGTCATGCTGGTGTTCGTCTGGTTCCTGGCCATCCTCGGCGTGGTGAGCATCTTCATCATCATCAATACCATTAAGCTCTCCGTCTTCTCCCGGCGGAACGAGATCTCCATCATGCAGTACGTGGGCGCCACCGGATGGTTCATTTCGCTGCCCTACATCATCGAGGGCGCGGTCATCGGCATCGTCTCCTCCGTGGCGGCGTACTTCATCGAGTGGTACATCTATTCCTACATCGAGAGACTGGTCATGACGGATCTGCAGATGATCACCTTCCTGCCGTTCTCCGACATCCGCGGCTTCGTGCTGTGGGGGTTCATCGGACTGGGCGTCGTCACCGGCGTGCTGGGAAGCGTGATCTCCCTGGGGCGGTATCTCAAGCAGTGATCCCGGAAGGATCGGGCGGTCCGGACCCTCATCCGGACAGCGAGGTATATCTTATGAAATCATCAAACGGATTCCGTTTCAGATCCCTCGGCGCGGGGCTTCTGTCCGCCCTGATGCTGGCCGGAGCGGTTCCCGTGTCCGCCTCCGAAACCGCGGATATTCCGACGGACGCGAAGGTGCAGTCCTATCAGGACCAGCTGGACGCCCTGAGGGAGCGGCAGGCCCAGGCCACGGCCGATCTGCAGGCCCTCCACACGGAGCAGGGAAACGCCTGGGACGAAAAGCTGAAGCTGGATGAGCTCATCAATATCACCACCCAGCAGAAGCAGCTGGCTGAAAAGCAGATCGAGTCCATCCGGGGACAGATCGCGGAGAAGGAGCAGGCCATCGCCGAGACCTCCGCCCGCATCGAGACCCAGCAGGACGCCTTCTACGACCGCATGGTGGACAGCTACACGGAAAAGAAGACCGACTATCTGGAGCTGGTTCTGGGAGCGGAAAACCTGGTGGATTTCCTCACCAAGTTCGACTACGTGGTGAACATCCTGGAGGGCGACCGGAAGATCATCGCCAGACTGGAGAGCGACAAGGAATCCCTGGCCTCCGATCAGGCCATTCTCGAGGAGGCGCTCCGGATCCAGGAGGGGCTGGTGGCGGACTATGAAAAGGCCATCAACGAGCGTCAGCTTCTGAACAACAGCCTGGAGGAGTACATCGACACCCTGCAGGCCAATACGGAGAATCTGGCGGCGGTGATCCAGCACAACCAGGAGCAGCAGTCCGAGGTGCAGGATTCCATCGCCCAGCGCATCGCGCAGGTCCAGTACGAGAACGAGCTCCGCAAGGAAGAGGAACGCAGGCGCATTGCCGAGGAAATGGAGCGTCAGCGTCTGGCGGCGGAAGAGGCCGAGCGGCAGAGGATCGTTGCGGAGGAAGCCGAGCGGAAGCGTCAGGAAGAGGAATGGCGCCGTCAGCAGGAGGAAGCCGCCCGTCAGGAAGCGGAACGGCAGGAGGCCGAACGTCTGGAGGCGGAGCGTCAGGAAGAGGAATGGCGCCGTCAGCAGGAGGAGGCCGCCGCCTGGGAGGAGCAGCAGTCCTGGAATGGCGGGGGCTATGAGGATTACGGTCAGGACAGCTGGTTCGATAACGGCGGGGATCAGTGGGTCGACGACGGCAGTCAGTGGACCGTGGATCTGAGCGCCAATCAGGAGCCCGAGCAGTCCCAGTCCCATCACGGATACGACGGAGGCAGAGCGTCCAGCGGCTATACCGGGGACACCTCCTCCACCTGGGACACCGGCGGCGCCTGGACCGGGGACATCCCCGAGAACAATTACACCGGCGGGGATTCCTGGTCCAACGTGTCCTATTCCGATTCCTATCAGCAGTATTACGTCAACGACGACTACGTGGGCGGAAGCGTCTCCTGGGTCCTTGAGGCCGGGGTGGCCTACACCGTGTCCTCCGAGCAGGGCTGGCGCGATCTCTACGGGACCGCGGACTTCCACCTCGGAACGGACCTGGCCTGCCCCGCCGGTACGGAGATCCATGCCTACAACGCGGGTACCGTGCTGATTTCGGAGTACCACGTTTCCTACGGCAACTACGTGCTGGTGGACCACGGCGGCGGACTGCAGACCCTGTACGCCCATATGGCGGAGCGCGCCGTTTCCGCGGGTGACTGGGTGGAATCCGGGCAGCTCCTCGGCTACGTGGGCATGACCGGCTCCGCGTACGGCTACCACCTCCACTTCGAGGTGCGCGAAAACGGGGAAGTGCAGAACCCGCGCAATTATCTTGATTTCTGATTCCGGGAGGACAAAGGGACGGAGCAGTCCCCGCGCCGCCGGATAATCCGGACGGAGAATCCGCTATGAACAAAAAGAATACGGTGATGTCCCGGATTACGGCCGCGCTTTTGTCCGCCCTGTGTGCCTCCGCGGCCTTCACCCTGAACGCAGAGGCCATCCTGACCGACGCGGACGTCAGAAGCTACGAGGACCTGATCGCGGAGGTCAGCCAGAAACGGGCGGAGGCCGAGGAGATCCTGGAGGAGATCCGGCGGTCCCAGGCCCGGACCTACGAGCAGATCGCCCAGTACGACCAGATCCTGGAGCTGAACGACGAAATGCGCCGCCTGACGGAGGATCAGATCGCCGGACTGGGCGGTCAGATCGAGGACACCCGTCAGGCCATCGAGGACACGAAGACCGGGATCGAGCTGCAGAAGCAGGCCCTTCTGGACCGGATGCGGGACCAGTACATGGACAGCACCACGGACTATCTGGAGGTGCTTCTGGATTCCACCAGCCTGTTCGACTTTTTGAAGAAGCTGGACTATGTGGGCGCGGTGCTGAACTACGATCAGCGGCTGATCGCGCAGATGGAGAAGGAGCAGCAGCGGCTGACGGAATACGAGGAGCTCCTGGTCCGGACCGAAGCGGAGCAGCAGGAGCGTCTCGGCGATCTCGAGGACCGCATCGCGGAATACGAGGCGGCGGAGGAGGAGAAATACGACTTCGTCATGAGCCTCGAGGCCAACGAGCAGTGGTGGACGGAGAACTATGCCTACAACAAGGACCTGGAGGACACGCTGAACCGGGAGCTGGAGGCCACCCTGATCCGGTTGGAGGAACAGCGCAGGCAGGAGGCCGAAAAGGCCCGTCAGGAAGCGGAGCTCCAGCGTCAGAAGGATGAGGCGGCCCGTCTCTACGAGGAGGCCAACACCTATTACGGGGATCTGAACGAGCATTGGCCGCTTGAGCCCGGGGTGAAGTACCGGGTGTCCTCCGAGCAGGGCTACCGGATCCTCTGGGGGATCCAGGATTACCATCTGGGCATCGATCTGGCCTGCGCCGGAGGGACCCAGGTCCTGGCCTTCAACGGCGGCACCGTGGTGAAGAGCGCCATGCACTACAGCTACGGCAACTACGTGCTGATCGACCACGGAGGCGGCATTGCCACGCTGTACGCCCATATGTCCAACCGTCTGGTGAACGAGGGCGACCGGGTGGAGGCGGGACAACAGGTGGGCAACGTCGGACTGACCGGAAGCACCACGGGCTATCACCTCCACTTCGAGGTCCGCGAGAACGGCAAGGTCGTCAATCCCCGGAATTATCTCGAGTTCCCGTAAGGGAATCACAGTAAAGGATCAAACAAACCATGCGCAAAAGAGTATCCATCGGAGCCGCGGCGGCCGTGACGGTTTTGTGCTGTCTCGCCACCTTTCAGGCCACCTACGTCGGCACCCGCGTTTCCTTTGAAAAGCGGTATCTCTCCGAGACACTGAACGCGGTGAACGCGGCGGCGGGCTCCGGACAGCAGGAGGCGGCCCAGAGCCAGTCGGCCCAGGTACCGGCAGGATCGGAGGAAGGTTCCGATTTCATGACGAAGGCGACGGCGAAGCTGGCCGAGGTCGACGCCCTGTTCCGCAATTACTATATCGACGAGCTGGACGACGATTTCCTGACCGACTGCGTGATAGACGGCTACATCGCCGGCACGAAGGACGCCTACGGCGCGTACTACAACGCCGAGGAGTTCAACGCCTTCATGGACGACATGGGCGGCGAGGTGGTGGGCATCGGCGTCAACGTCATCTACAACACCGAGTATCAGTGCATCGAGGTCCTGAACGTGGTTCCGGATTCTCCGGCGCTGGAGGCGGGGCTTCTTCCCGGGGACCTGATCTGGACCGTCGGCGAGGAGCGGGAGCCCGTTCCCTCCCTGGGCTATTATCCCTCCATCGCCAAGCTGAGAGGCGAAGCCGGAACGGTGGCCGTGTTCTCGATCCTGCGGGGCGAGGGAGAGAAGGAGGAACTGGATTTCAAAATCACCCGGGCCCGTGTCACGGAGATCACCGTACTGAGCCATATCTACGGGCCGGATCCCTCCATCGGCGTGGTGCGGATCACCTCCTTCGACGCCACGACGCCCGTGCAGTTCGTCCAGGCCGTGGAGAACCTGCGGGCGGAGGGCTGTGACAAGCTGGTGGTGGACCTGCGGTACAATCCCGGCGGAGAGCTTTCCTCCATCGTCACGACCCTGGACTATATCCTGCCGGAGGGTCCCATCGTGCGGATCATGGACGCGGACGGCAACGAGGTCAATTCCTATTCCTCCGAGGCCACGGAGCTGGATATGCCCATGGCGGTGCTGGTGAACGGATCCACCGCCTCCGCGGCCGAGCTCTTCACCTCCGCCGTCCGGGACTACCAGAAGGCGGTCATCGTGGGGACCACCACCTACGGCAAGGGCTGCATGCAGACCACCATTCCGCTGAGCACCGGCGGCGCGGTCTCCATCACCTACCGCATGTACAACCCGCCCTTCTCGGACAATTACCACGGCGTGGGCATCGTGCCGGACGTGGAGGTGGAGCTGGACGAGGCCCTGGCGGACAAGAACACCTATAAAATCACGGACGAAGAAGACAATCAGCTGGCGGCGGCGGCGGAAGCTCTCGGAAACGACTGACGGCCGGCGGCGATCCATAAAGAAAGAGGATTTGACATGGAACAGAAAAAGACCACCAAGTACACGGCGGAAGGGTATCAGGCTCTGGTTGACGAGCTGAACTACCTGAGAGGGGAGAAGACCGAGGAGGTCAAGAAGGCTCTGGCCTTTGCCCGTTCTCTGGGCGACCTCTCCGAGAACTCCGAATACGACGCGGCCAAGGACGAGCAGGGACAGGTGGCGGCCCGCATTTCCGAGCTGGAGGAGCTGATTCAGTCCGCCGAGATCATCAACGAAAGCGAGATCGACGAGGACGTGGCAAACCTGGGCTCCACCGTCCGCCTCTTCGACGAGGAGTTCGAGGAGGAGGTGGAGTACGCCATCGTTTCCACCAACGAGGCAGACGCCATCAACGGAAAGATTTCCGACCGCTCTCCCATCGGCGCGGCGCTGCTGGGCAAGACCGTGGGCGACGAGGTGGCCGTGGAGACCCCCGGAGGTACGATCCGATTCAAGGTGCTTCACGTGGAGCGCACAAAGAACGCCGGCTGACGGCATAAGGAAGGAAACAGAACCAATGGCTGACAACATCCGGCAGGGACAGGCTCCCGCCGCTGAAGAAAACGTAAACGATCTGATCCGGGTACGCCGGGAAAAGCTGAAGGCCCTGCAGGATGCGGGACAGGATCCCTTTCAGATCCGCCGGTACGACGTGACCCACCATTCAAACGAGGTGCGGGACCGCTTTGAGGAGCTGGAGGGCAGAGAGGTCTCCGTGGCGGGACGGCTCATGTCCAAGCGCATCATGGGCAAGGCCTCCTTCGCCCACGTGCAGGATCTGGGCGGGACCATCCAGGTCTACACCTCCCGGGATACCCTCGGCGAGGAAGCCTACGCGGAGTTCAAGAAGGATGACGTGGGCGATATTGTGGGCGTGAAGGGCGAGGTGTTCCGCACCAAGACCGGCGAGATCTCCATCCGCGCCTCCGAATTCGTCCTGCTGTCCAAGTCCCTCCAGCCTCTGCCGGAGAAGTTCCACGGCCTCACCAACGTGGACCAGCGGTACCGTCAGCGGTACGTGGACCTGATCACCAACCCGGAATCCCGGGACGTGTTCGTGAAGCGGTCGAAGATCATCCGCGCCATCCGGAATTTCCTGGACGCCCAGGGATTCCTCGAGGTGGAGACTCCCATTCTCGTCACCAACGCGGGCGGCGCGGCGGCCAGACCCTTCGAGACCCACCACAACGCCCTGGACGAGGACTTCAAGCTGAGAATTTCTCTGGAGCTGTATCTGAAGCGGCTCATCGTGGGCGGTCTGGAGCGCGTCTACGAGATCGGCCGCGTGTTCCGGAACGAGGGCATCGACACCCGCCACAACCCGGAATTCACCCTGATGGAGCTGTATCAGGCCTATACCGACTACCACGGCATGATGGACCTGACGGAGAACATGTACCGCACCGTGGCGAAGGAGGTGCTGGGGACCGACGTCATCACCTACAACGGGGTGGAGATGGACCTCGGAAAGCCCTTCGCCCGGATGACCATGGTGGACGCGGTGAAGCAGTACGCCGGCGTGGACTGGGACGAGATTCACGATCTGGAGGAGGCCCGCGCCGCCGCGAGAGAGCACAAGGTAGAGTTTGAGGAGCGCCACACCAAGGGCGACATCCTGAACCTCTTCTTCGAGGCCTTCGTGGAGGAACACCTGATCCAGCCCACCTTCATCATGGACCATCCGGTGGAGATCTCACCCCTGACCAAGAGAAAGCCGGAGAAGCCCGACTACGTGGAGCGGTTCGAGTTCTTCATGAACGGCTGGGAAATGGCCAACGCCTATTCGGAGCTGAACGACCCCATCGACCAGAGAGCCCGCTTCGCCGCCCAGGACGCCATGGCCGCCCAGGGAGACGAGGAGGCACAGCACACGGACGAGGACTTTCTGAACGCCATGGAGATCGGCATGCCTCCCACAGGCGGCATCGGCTACGGCATCGACCGCATGTGCATGCTGCTGACGAATTCCGCCGCCATCCGGGACGTTCTGCTGTTCCCGACCATGAAGAGCCTGGACAAGAAGCCGGATGACAAAAAGCCGGATGCCGCTCCCGCCGAAGATAAGCCCGCAGAAGCCGCTGAACCGGAGAAGATCGACTTCTCCGACGTGGTCATCGAGCCGCTGTTCCAGGACTATGTGGATTTCGAGACCTTCTCGAAGTCCGATTTCCGCGCGGTGAAGGTGCTGGCCTGCGAGGCGGTGCCGAAGTCGAAGAAGCTGTTGAAGTTCACCTTGGATGACGGAACCGGCGAAAACCGGACCATCCTCTCCGGGATCCACGCCTTCTACGAGCCGGAGGAGCTGGTGGGCAAGACCTGCGTGGCCATCACCAACCTGCCTCCGCGCCCCATGATGGGGATCGATTCCTGCGGCATGCTGCTGTCCGCCATCCACAAGGTGGGGGACGAGGAGAGGCTGAACCTGCTCATGCTCGATCCGCACATCCCCGCTGGAGCGAAGCTGTACTGAGTGCGATAGGAAAACAGGGCCTGTCGGGAGGAACCGGCGGGCCCGATGTTTGTGAAAGGACGAAGGAGGAACGATCGTGAAAATCCTGATCCGGGTGCTGGCCGTTCTGGCCGGGGTGTGGCTGGCGGCGGGCGTGACGGACTGCGTGCGGGTGACCTACGCCTTTCAGAGGCCCCTGTTCTGTCTTCCGGTCGATACGGCGGACGACGGAGGCTCCGGGCACTACACGGGACTCGGATACTCCTTCGACATCCGGGGCCGGTTCCTGCCGGACAGCGGATCCGCGGAGGATCCGAACCCGGAGCCCGCAGGCGTAACCCGGTACACGGTTTATCTTTTCGGAAGGGAAGTCACCTCCGGGGCGAGGGAATAACCAAAACAGTTCCGCCGCGATTCTCCGTACAGGGGACCGCGGCGGAATTTTGCTTTACGATACCGGGCTCATACTATTCTCAGTCTAAAAGGCTAACTTCATGGTTTTTGAACGCTTCATGTAGGAGGCGAATCACCTTGCGATGAGCTCGCGTACAATAACT
>CACYWX010000070.1 GCA_902778205.1 uncultured Ruminococcus sp.
CTCCGAGAAGAAATCCAACCAGTCACAGTCGGACAAGGGCGTGTCCGGCACTCTGGAATAGAGGACGGCTTTCCCCTTTTTTTCCGTTCTGACAATGCCTTCTTCCGCATACTCCTTCAGTTTCTTCCGAACGGTGGATTCGTCGTACAGGCGCGGATCCGGGAGATCGGAAAGCAACTCGTCGATCCGTTCCGTGATCCCGGCCAGTGTCAGCGGCCTCTCCGGATCCGCGAGAATATCCATCAGAAGGAAGTGAAGCGTGATGTCTCCGTCGGTGAAGCTCTTCGATTTCCATGCGGAGAACAGGGGATTGCGGGAGACGGCCCTGCTGTCGATGGAGAGGAACACATTCTTGCCGTCGGGAGTGCGCCGGAACTGCATGTAGTTCCCGAGCCAGCTCTCCAGGCGGCGGCGTTCGTCGTCGTAGGAGCGGGCGCTCTTCTGGGTGTATTCGCCCCGGGTCCGGAAGCCATACACGAAGAAATCCCGCATGGTTTCCCGCACGCGGCTGAAATTCTTGATGAGTTCCCTGTACTGCATGGCCCCCTCCCGTTCCCCGGCTGAATGACGATTCCATCCTCAGTGTATCACAAATCCGCCCCGGAATCAAGTGGGGGAGCCCGCCGGACTTGACAAGATCCCCGCGGATGTGCTATGATTTTCGTGACCGGTGCGGGATTCCGTCCGTATGCCGGAAAAACAAGGAGACGTTCCCATGAAGAATACGGTTCGCAGACTGCTGGACGGCGGGTGGGACAACCATATCCTGCCCTTTTTGTGGATGCGCGGAGAGGACGAGGAGACCCTGAGGACGACCATGCGGGTCATTCACGGGGCCAACATCGGCGCGGTGTGCGTGGAGAGCCGCCCGCATCCGGACTACGGAGGACCCCGGTGGTGGCGGGATCTGGATGTGATCCTCGAGGAAGCCCGGCGGATGGACATGAAGGTGTGGCTCCTGGACGACAGCCATTTTCCCTCGGGCTACGCGGCCGGAAGAATAGCGGAGGCCCCGGAGGAGCTGTGCCGTCAGGAGCTGGTTTACCGGACGATTCCCTGTCCCGCGCCGGGGGAGGAGCTGGCCCTCGATATGGAGGAGCTCCAAAGGCCCGCTCCCTTCGTGCCCCGGAACGACATGGAGCGGTACGACGTGGAGAACCGGAATCCCCGGGTGTTCGGCGACGACCGGCTTCTGGGGCTGATTGCGGTGAGGAAGGACGGCACCCTGACCGACGGGCTCATCGATCTCTCCGGACAGATCGGCGGGGACACGCTCCGGTTCCGGGTTCCTGAGGGGGAATGGACCCTGTACGTCCTGCATCTGACCCGGAACCGCGGCGCGAGGCGGCTGTATATCAACATGATGTCGAGGGAGTCCTGCCGGATCCTGATCGACGCCTGCTACGAGCCCGTCTGGGAGCATTACGCCGCGGACTTCGGGAAGACCATCGCCGGCTTCTTCTCCGACGAGCCGGAAATGGGGAACGGACATCTCTACGAAATGAACAAGCCCGTCTGGCAGCTCGAGGATCAGGCCTGGAGCCGGGAGGTGCAGGACGCCCTTGAAGCGCGCTTCGGCGAAAGCTGGGTGTCCCGTCTGCCCCTGTTGTGGGACCGGGAATTCGATCAGACCGCGGCGGCGGAGGTGCGGCTGGCCTACATGGACGCGGCGACCCGCCTGGTGGAGAAGAACTTCTCGGAGCAGATCGGGGACTGGTGCCGGGAGCGCGGGGTGCGTTACATCGGCCACCTGATCGAGGACGACAATCAGCACACCCGCACCGGATGCAGTCTGGGCCATTACTTCCGCGGGCTGGGCGGTCAGGACATGGCGGGCATCGACGCCATCAGCTGGCAGGTCTCCCCGGGCGGAGAGCGGGAGAACACCGTGCGGCGGGGCCGGTTCTTCCACTATGTGCTGGGACGGCTGGCAGGCTCCCAGGCGGTCATCGATCCGAAGAAGCACGGGGACGCCATGTGCGAGATCTTCGGCGCCTACGGCTGGCGGGAGGGAGTCCGGCTGGAGAAGTATCTGGCGGACCACTTCCTCGTGCGGGGCATCAACCATTTCGTTCCCCACGCCTTTTCCATGCGCGCCTACCCGGATCCGGACTGCCCGCCCCACTTCTACGCCCTGGGGAACGATCCGCAGTTCCGGCATTTCAGCCGTCTGATGCTCTACATGAACCGGCTTTCCACTCTGTTCCGGTCCGGGGAGCCCGCGGCGGATACGGCGGTCCTCTACGGCGCGGAGAGCGACTGGATGGGCCTTTCCATGCCGCCGGAGGATCTGGCGGAGCCCCTGGCCCGGGCGCAGATCGCCTATGATTTCATCCCGGCGGACGTGTTCTCACGCCCGGAACGGTACGGAACCGATCTGACGGAAGGGCTCACCGTAAACGGAAGGCGGTACCGCGCCCTGATCCTGCCCGCCTGCGAGCATCTGGCACCGGCTGTGGAGGCGGTCCTTCCGGCGCTGAGGGAAAAGGGGGTCCTCATTCTGGACGCCGGGCGGCAGTCTCCGGAGGAGTTTCCCGCCGTTCTGGCAGAATCCGGTGTGGAGACGCCCCGGCTCGTCCCGTCGGATCCCGGTCTGAGGGCCCTGCACATCCGGGGAGAGGGATGCGACGCCTGGATGCTGGCGAACGAGGGCGAGGAGGTCTGGCAGGGAACGGCGGAGCTTCCCGGGGCGGATCCCTCGTCTCCCTGCTGTCTCTACGACGCATGGGAAAACGGTCTGCGCCGTGTGGGACCTTCGGAGAACGGGGCGCGGATTCCTCTGAGGGTGGAGCCTCTTCACGCCGTCGTGGTCCTGTCCGGATTTGACGGCAGGGCGGAGGACTTTTTGCCCGGACCCTTCGCGGGAGAGCGGACGGAGCTGAACGGCGGCTGGACAAGGAGCGTATGCCGTGCGGCGGAGTATCCCCGATTCGGGGAAGAGAAGCCCGTGTCCCTGCCTGACCGGCTGGCGGAGGAGATGCCGCGGTTTTCCGGATTTGCCCGGTACGAGCGGACCCTGACTCTGGACCGGATTCCCGCCCGGGCCGTTCTGACGATTTCCGACGCGCATGAGGGCGTGGAGGTCTTCGTCAACGGCCAAAGCGCCGGGCTCGGGATCGCGCCTCCCTTCCGGTTCGAGATCGGGGATCTGCTCCGGGCCGGGGACAATGCCCTCCGGATCGAGATCGCCACGACGCTTGAGCGGGAAAACGCCTCGGATCTCACAAACGCCGCTCCCACCGGTCTGGACGGTGCGTGCGCGCTGGAATGGGAGGCGTGATACAGCCTGACCCCGATCCGGCGGCGGTCATAGGTCTGCGCATTTTACGGGGACGGAGAGGGTCGAGCTTCTCTCCGTCCCCGACAATGGCCGCTTATTTCACCTTCTCATACTCCGCCCGGTCCTGGGTCCCGAAGGCGGCCTTGTAGATCGTCAGGCCTTGCTCGTCCTCGAGATACGTGTATTCCACCGAGCCGTGATAGCCGTTCTCCAATCCCTGTGCCTCGTATTTGCGGAAGAAACCGTCTGCCGCCGGGAAGAAGCCCTCGCCCGTTCCGCGATATTCTGTCAGCAGCCAGATCGCGTTCTTCCACGGCTCGCCGCATTCCGTGACGGTGCGCAGGAATTTTACAAGGCCCACGCCCTCCGCGTACCAGAATTCGGTGTGACCGGACCAGTAGCCGAACCCGCCCTGCATGTCCGCGATGAGGTGGCGGCAGTTCTCAAACGTGCCGACTGGCGTTTTGACGGCTTCGTCCTCCAGAACCCGGATCCTGCCCGAGACGTCCATTTTGTACTGCTTGAACTTCCGCTCTTCGGAATAACCCGGAATCCACTTGTCTGACCACAACGCGCCAAGGGCGAAGTTCACGATGTCATAGAGGAAATTGCACCCGACGGCAAACTGATCGAAGCAGCTTTTCCCGTCCTTCCAGAACCAGTCCTTGAGCTCGAAGGAATACGTTCTGTCGCTTTCTCCCAGATAAAGCGAATCACCCTTTCTCCACGGGGCATAGAGCTCGAAGAATGTCCAGCGGAGCTTTTCGGTATAGTCCGGATTGAAAACGTCGTCCGTTGCGAAGATACTCCGCATGACCTTGTTGGCGATTGCGGTGTGCACCTTCTCCCGGCGGGTCTTTGCGGTCCGTTCGGCTCCCGCGAGGTATTTTTCCACATCGACGAGATGACCGCTGTTCTCACCGTCGGGGATGAAATACCCGTTTCTCGCCGCAAGCGTGCAGCCGAACCACGAATTCTCATCGTACCGTAGGCGGGCGAACATGCCGACGGACAGGGCGGCGAGGGTGTCCGTCACGCCCGTGACCTCCATGTACTGCTCGTCCTCGATCAGGTGCCCCTCCTTCTCGATGTGATATTCCCAGCGGTTTCCGGCGGCAAAGGGGATGCGCCCGTCTCCGCCGCTGATACGGTAGGTTTTCAGTACGATCTTTGATTTCCGGAAGTGGTTGAGCTGCTCCACGATCCCGATCCCCGGCGCGATGAAGGTGGTGGTGTCGGCGTCCGGCCAGTTTTGATCCGTGGTACGGAAAACCAGACAGTTGTCAAAAACTCCTGCGGGCGTCACAACGGGTTTTTCAGCGCGCGAACAGGTCAGCGTCACAGTCCCGTCCGAGGAGATGCGCGTATCTCCCGGCTTCATGTCCGGATCGTCGATCAGCTCGTCGCAGCGGGAGAGCCAGAAGAACGGCGCGATCTGTATGGAATGGATGTTTTTCCCGCGCCAGTAGCCCGGCTCCTGCCAGAAATACCATTTTCCGCCGATTTTCTGATAGGTCTCCCCCATGTTCGCCATGCCCGCGTCCTCGTCTTCGGCGGCGATGGCTTCCGCGAGCTTCTTCTCCGTCCAGATGGCGGAGAGGGCGTTGGCGTAGTAGACGTTCGTCGGCTCGAGGACGGAGATCGTTTTCTCAAACGCCTCGTATGCCTCCTCCATCCGTCCGAGGTCGCGCAGCTCCTCTCCGCACCAGAAGGACACCAGGCCGACGGACTTTGAGAATCCTCCCGCCACAAGCTCCGGGATCTGCGTCTCCCGCATGAAGGTCACCCGCTCCTCACCCTTCGGGACCTTGTTGTATTCCCGTGACGCGACATACTGCATCACGTCGTCGTTGTGCCCGGCGAGCGCGGCTTTTTTGATTTCCAGAAACACCTCGTCGTTCGCCTTTCCGGGGATCCACCACGCCCCGCGCAGCCAGACGTCGGCCAGCATGTGCTGTTTTTCCTTCGATTCCTCGAGCGATTCCACCGCCGCGAGGACGTTTTCGTATGCCTCCGCAAATCCTGTCTTATCTCTTCTGAGCTGCCAGAGCTTCAGCTCCTCGACCTGCCGCATCACGCGGGAGACGAGGGCTTCGTTTTCGTTGTATTCCTTTTCCACGATTCCGTATCCTTTCCGCAATTGTTTTCGCCCCTCCGCGAGCCGCCATTTCACCGTTCCCACCGGTACGGAAAGCAAATCGGCAATCTCCGCGATGGAATACCCTTCGAAGTAGTGGAGCCGGATCGTCTCGCGGAGCTTTTCGCCCAGCGCGTCCACCAAAGCGTGAAGCTCCTCGTCGTTTTCCGATGAGATCAGCGCGGACAGCTCCGGATCGGGATTGTCAGCCATCTCTTCGTTTTCGACGAGGTGAAGCGAGATATCCGGGACAACGCTGCGGTACCGGGTGAGGAGCGCCATGGCGCAGTTTTTCGCAATGGCGCAGACCCAGGGCTTGAACTTCGACCGGTCGCGCAGGGAATCGAGCCGCATCCACGCCGAGACAAAGGCGTCCTGCGAGGCGTCCTCGGCGGTGAAGCGGCTGCCCGTGATGCGCTTCGCCGTGCTCATCACCGCGTTTTCGTGGCGCATCACCAGCTCTTCAAACGCGCCGCTCTCGCCGAGCAGGCAGATTTCGACCAGCGTCTCGTCGTTCATGACCGCGTATTTCGTCATGTCGGTCTCCTTTTCGGGGGTATTTTCCGGGGTTCATAAAGGTAGATGCAAAAATCGGGGAAAAGGTTGGGCGAACAGGGAACTTTTTATCAAAGTCGAAAAAAGCGGGGCGTTCCGCCGTCCTCTTGACAGCCGAACCGGTCCGCTTTATAATGAGGAGGAAAAAACCGAAAAACCGCCCGGCAAGGGTGCGGTCCGATGGGAGGAAAAGGCAATGGTCTGGCACAGGGAGCGGTATATCGCGCACTGCCTGTTCGAGGATACGGGGCGGGAGATGTTCTGCGAGCTCTTCGGCCCTCTGCACGTGCTGGAGGAGGAGTGGAGAGCCGCCGGTGTCCCGGAGGAGGAGATCGGCATGACGGCCTTCGGCTGGGATTACGTTCCGGTGCAGTGGGCCGCGGGAAACACCGGAGCCGTCACCGGAATCGCCCCGGTCCTGCTGTCGGATATGGCGGAGAAGACCCTGGCGGTGGATCACATGGGACGGCACACGGAGCTCATCAAGGCTACAGCCACGATCCCCCTGCCCCTGGACTATCCCGTCGAAGGGCCGGACGACTGGCTGCGGGTGAAGCACTGGTACGCCTTCGACGAAAAGAGGGTGGACTGTGACCGGCTTCCGGTCCAGAGGAAAAGACGGGAGGAGGGCGTCCTGACCTGCATCTCGATCCCCGGCGCCTTCGACGAGCCCCGCCAGCTTCTCGGGGAGGAGGGCCTCTGCGTCGCCTGCTATGAGGAGCCGGAGATGCTCCGCGACATGCTGGACACCATGGCCGACACGGCGGTGAAGGTCATCGAGCGGGTGGGGGAGCGGTGCCCGATCGACTGCCTCTTCGTCCACGAGGACATGGCGGGAAAATCGGGCCCCCTCTTCGGACCGGCGCAGATCCGGACCTTCTTCCGGCCCTATTACACAAGAGTCTGGGAGGCCGCCCGCGCGTACGGTGCGAAGCTGTTCTCCCAGGACAGCGACGGCGATATATCCCCCATCCTGGGCGAGCTGATCGACTGCGGGCTGAACTGCATCCACCCCATGGAGCCCGTGGGCGGCAACGACATCGTGGCGCTGAGGAAGAAATACGGCCGAAAGCTGTGCTTCAAGGGCGGCATCAACAAGCACGCCCTGCTGTCCGGGGAAGAGGCTGTGCGGCGGGAGCTGGAATACCGGCTGGATCCCTGCCTGATGCACGGCGGGACGGTCTTCGCCCTGGACCACCGCATCCC
Organism: uncultured Ruminococcus sp.; assembly: GCA_902778205.1. Classification (GTDB taxonomy): domain Bacteria; phylum Bacillota; class Clostridia; order Oscillospirales; family CAG-272; genus UMGS1696. Next base: position 7,179 of record CACYWX010000070.1, read on the forward strand.
CAACGGCGTCCCCATCGAGACCTACCGGTATTACGTCCGGCTGGGCAGGGAAATGCTGGGCCTGCCCCTGGACGAGGCTCCGGGCTGGGCCAGAATGGCGTTCTGAGGGACGGATCCCTTTACTCCCCGATCCCCGCCTGTCTCAGAATGTACGCCCGGATCTCCGGGATCGCCTCCCATCCTCCCTCCGGCACCTCGTCTCCGCTTCCCACGGTGACGGACGTCCCGTCGCTGTACCGGATGGTGAAGCGGGAAGACGGTGCGTCCAGGGCGAACTCCTCCCGGGGAGGCAGATCGGTCCAGTCCCTCATGCCGTACCGGTCGATGATCTCTTCAACGCCGCGGACGGTATCGGAGGAGACCCGGACCGTCTTCTTCACCTCCCGGGCGTTGTGGGAGGGCTGGTCGCTGTAAAAGACGCGGACGATGGGCCGGCCCTCCTCATCCGGTTCCATGGTCAGCTCCAGGGAGGAGGAATCCCCGAGAGATCCCGCCCCGCGCCACCAGGACACCCGGCAGAGATAGGGAGCGGAAAAATCGAAGGTGTCTCCGGGAACCGGGCCCTTCGGGACGCGGCTTTTCAGAATGTGCCGGACACCGAGGGTCAGGAGCAGGACGGCGATGAGGACGAGGGGAACAATGACGAGCGCAGCAATGGCTTTCGGCTTCATGGCGGCGGACCTCCTTCCGTTCATTGGTTTGGTTCATTCACGTCGGATCACTTCGATTATACAGGAGAAATCCGCCTGAGTCAAGAAAAAACGGACAATGGACCGGATCGGAGCCCAAAATGGCGGAAATCGATTGATTTCGGGAATCGGATATGGTACAATCGGAATGACAAACACCGAACCGGGGGATCCATATGCTGTTTTCCTCCCTGCATTTTCTGCTGTTCTTCCTTCCCCTGTTTTTCCTCTGCTATTTCGCGGCGAAGAAGCGGCGGACGCGGAACCTGACGCTGTTTCTGTTCTCCCTTCTGTTCTACGCCTGGGGGGAGCCGCTGTACGTCCTCCTCATGCTCCTCTCCCTCGTCGTCAACTACGCGCTCGCGCTGGGGATGGACGGCGGCGGGAGGCGGTCGGGGGCGTTCTTCGTCTCGGCCTGCGTCTTCAATCTTTTGCTGATCGGCGTGTTCAAGTACGCGGCGTTTTTCGTGCGGACGGTGAACCTGCTGCCCGGAGCGGACCTGCCCGTGCCAGAACTGCCTCTGCCCCTGGGAATCAGCTTTTACACCTTCCAGATCCTGTCCTACGTGATCGACGTCCGGCGGGGCACGGTGAAGGCCCAGCGGGATTTTGTCACCCTCGGGGCCTATCTCTGCGCGTTTCCCCAGCTGATCGCCGGACCCGTCGTCCGGTACAGCACCGTGGCGGAGGAGCTTGCACAGAGGCAGGAGAGCGCGGAGGAGCTGGCCGAGGGCATGCGCCGGTTCATCACCGGGCTCTCGAAGAAGGTGCTCATCGCCAACACCATGGCTCAGTGCGCGGACGTCCTCTTCTCCACCGATCCGGCGGAATACGGCGCGGCGGGGGCGTGGACCGCGGCTCTGGCGTACACCCTCCAGATCTATTTCGACTTCTCCGGCTATTCCGACATGGCCATCGGCCTCGGGCGCATGATGGGCTTTCACTATCTGGAGAACTTCAACTATCCCTACGCCGCCTGGTCCGTGACGGAGTTCTGGCGGCGGTGGCACATCTCCCTGTCCTCCTTCTTCCGGGATTACGTCTACATTCCCCTGGGCGGAAGCCGGTGCTCCCGGGCGAAGTGGATCCGCAACGTGGCCGCGGTCTGGCTCCTGACGGGGCTCTGGCACGGCGCGGGATGGAATTTCGTCCTGTGGGGCGCGTACTTCGGCCTTCTGCTGGTTCTGGAGAAGACAGTCCTTCGGAGACTGACGGAGATCCCGGTCTTCAACCGCGCCGCCGCTCTTTTCACCGTGGTCATTGGCTGGGTGATCTTCCGCTCCGACGATTTCGGCGTGATGGGGACCATGTTCGCCGCCCTGTTCGGAGCCTACGGCCCCGCGGGGGAGAGCGGGCGTCTGCCGGTCCTGCTTCAGACGGCCCATTTTGATCCGGCCTTCCTTTCGGCCTTCGCTCTGGGATGCGTCCTGTCCGTTCCCGTCTGGCCGCGGCTGAAGGAGAGGCTCGGGGCGTCCCGGGCGGGGAGGATCCTCTGTGATCTGGCCGCTCTCTGCGCGCTCCTCGTCTGCATCGTCTCGCTGGCCGTGGGGTCCTACAATCCGTTCATCTATTTCCGCTTCTGAGAGGAGGTCGAGTCTGTGAAACCGAAAGCGTTTGCCGCCGCCGTTTCGGCCGTGGTGCTGGCTCTGGCCCTGTTCTGCCCTCTGCAGAGGCTGGCGGAGGCTCTGGGCTGGGTGAGCCTGCCGGAGATGGGCAACATCGTGGAGCCGGAGCGGGAGTACGGGAATCCCTTCCTTGACGCCGCGGAGCAGGTCAAGGCGGGAATCGCCGGGATGTACATCAACGACCTGCCGTTCTACGCCGAAGCCGTCACCGGGATCCAGACCGCCGTCATGGACTTCAACCGCCCCTTCAACACCTGGCTGGCCTCCTCCATGCGCGCGGATCCCGCTCCTGCCGCCGTCCCGGAGGAAGCCGAAGAGCTTCCGAACAATGTGGACTCCCTGTCCGCCGCCGGAGACGCGCCCGAGCCGGAGGATGTACCCGAGACGGAGAGTCCCTCCGAGCCGGAGCCTGACGAGCCGGTCGTGCTGTCCAGCGAATCGACATTTCTGAAGTCCTCCGGGGAGGGGATCAATCTCTACAGCATTGAGGCGCGGATGTCCGACGGGTCGACGGTGGAGCTTCTGACCTCGGCCTTCAACACGCCGGAGAAGGTCTATGAGAAGCGGATGCGGAAAACCGCGGAGACCATCAACGCAATCGCGGCGCTTGCTCCGGACGTGCGGGCCTGGGTCTACGTCTGCTCCCGGCTTCAGGACGCGGCGTGCTTCTCCGACATCGTCCCCGGCGAGCCCTCCACCGGTCCCCTGGTGGACGAGTTCTTCTCCCTGCTGGACGAGGGGATCACGTATGACCGGCTGAAGATCGACTCCCTGGACGACAGCATCAAAAAGCTATTCCGCACGGACCATCACTGGAACGCCTACGGCATGTACGAGGCCTACTGCGACATGGTGACCATGATGTTCGGGGAGGACGCGCAGATTCGGCCTCTCGGGGACCGGTACGACGTGGAGGGAGCCTCGTTTTACGGCACCTTCGCCCGGACCGGCGGCTATTACGGCTGCCACGACGACTTCTTCTTCTACGACTATCATCTCCCGAAGCACCGGCTCATCGCGGACAATCCCTACGATTTCGAGACCGTGCGGGACCGGTACCTGTCCGGGGACTTTTCAAGGGACAGGGGCGCGGACCATTACGTGGCCTTCTACCCCTACGCCCAGTACCTGAAATACCCGGAGAACGAAACCGGCCGGGTCCTGCTCCTGTTGGGGGACAGCTATTCCCGGGGGATCTCGGAGCTTTTGTCCAGCGCCTTCGACGAGGCGTACATCTTCGATTACCGCCGCATCAGCCAGATCGGGGACTACCGGGCCTACGTGGAGAAGCACGGCGTCACCGACGTCCTCTTCATGCAG
>CACYWX010000071.1 GCA_902778205.1 uncultured Ruminococcus sp.
GCAGAGTATTTACAGGATTTGGGTTTCAAAACGGTTTATATCTGGATTCATGGACTATTGACTGACAGACAGTACGACGATGCTTTGAGGAAGCTGCAAAAGCAGCTTGTTAAAGCAGCAAGGCCTTTAGACATAACCATTCAATAATTTAGGGATTTCATCACTTTCAGACGCGCCCTTGGGAGGCAATCCAAAAACCAGAAACCCGTTGAAAAATATGGTGAAATCGGCATTTTCCCATTGCTTTTTCCTGTCTCATGTGGTACAATCATATTGGTGATATTACCGATATGAACAGGAGAAAGGAAGCCATGCCGAGGAAGCCCAGTTCCATTCCGGAAAACGTTCGTAGGTACCGCCCGGACATCTGTACCGAGATAAAGGAAATAAGCGGCCATTACTACGTATACACCTACCATTCCATTAAGCTGCCCAGTGGACGATGGGGAAAGAAGACCGATAAATGTATCGGGAAAATCATTCCGGACCAGGGCTTTATTCCCAACAAGAATTACGTCAATGACGATCATCCGGAACCGGAAGATGAGATCACAGTTCTGGAATATGGCCAGTATGGGCTTATTGACCAGATTGCCAGGAATGTGAAACGGGATCTGGAAGGATGCTTTCCGCTGGATCGTGCCGGACAGATTTTTGCATATGCATCGGTTCTGTATGCGAACACCTTTGTCCACATGGATCAGGTTCAGGACTTCTACGAGCAGAGCTGGCTCTCCCTGCAGTACAAGAATTACCCGTTTAAAATGGGGCGTACTGCCATATCCTCCATGCTGGATGACCTGGGCCGGAGAACCCGCCGGGTCGTTGACTACGAGAAGAACCTGCTGATTCATTCCTCATCGGAAGTAGCCATTGACGGACATGCAATTCGTTCCTGTTCAGATGAGAATGATCTGGCGGAAACCGGATACAAGTTCAGCGATCTGGGCGAGGATCAGGTCAACTACCTCATGGGGTATGACATCAATCTGGAGAAGCCCCTGTTTTCCAGGATGTTCCGTGGATCGTGCAATGACAAATCCACGATTGCCGATCTGACTGAACTGTTGGAATTCAACAACATCCTCTTCGTGCTGGATCGCGGATTCTACAGTGAGCCGAACCTGAAACTGCTGGCAGGGAGCGGGAACAGCTACATTATCCCGGTTCCCGCACATCTGAAAGTGTTCAGGGAATCCATGGCGCAATTGAAATATACCAATTATTTTTACTACGTGGCTGGTAAGAAGCACACCCGTGTTCAGTATTACGAGCGGAAGCTCTCCGATACAGAGCGGATCCTCATTTTCCGGGACGTCGATGAAAACGAGAAGTGCAGATTCAACTATCAACGCTGCATCGATCAGGGAAAGAAAGGATATACTGCGGAGAAACTGGAAGCGAACAAGGAATTCTTTGGCGTATATGTCTTCCAGACAAACTGCACCAAGCCGCCCAAAGAAGTGTTCGAAGCCTACAAGAAACGCTGGGGCATCGAGACTTTCTACCAGTACATCAAGAACCGGGGAGACTTCAACGATCTGAAGTTCCAGGATTACTATGATGAACAGGGATTCGCGTTCATTATGCTGGTCGCCGGTCAAATCCATCAGGAAATGATCAAAGCCCAGCGGAAACTGCACGATAATACGACATCCATCTTTGACTTACTGCTGAAAGCCAGGGCTCTGAAAATGGAAAAGCGTGGTCAGTTCTGGCAACTGAAGAACGCCAGGAAGAAGGACCTTGGTGTTCTGGAAAAAGTCGGCTTTAAGCCGCAGGAACGTTTTCAGGCTTGACGGTGTTCATATCGTTAAAAACCTGAATGACTGTGTTTAGAAGATAAAGTAACGGGGTGATGGGTCAATGAAAAAGAGATATAAGCCAAGCAGCCACCTGATCGAAATGCTCGACGAGGAGTGTGAGCACAGCCCCAAGGACAGCACCGAACGCCGCTACATGGTAATCGTGTCGGCGATCCTTGATCTTATCCTCTTTCGCCTGCGCTTTATCCTGTTCCTCAATGCGTTTCTTATCGGCCTTTTCCTGGTCTTTCTGATCACACATTGACAGGTAGTCTATGTCGGCGGTCGTTAGCCTGTAGGCTTTGGGCTCACCGAGGAAGAGCGCCCCGTTGGATTTTCTGGACGAAAATACGTCAGCAAGTTCGATGTAGCCCTCGCCCAGCAGGATATCCATGCGATGCCGATATTCCTCATCCGGCATCAGCTCGCGCAGTTGGTATACCGGGAGCGTGCGGTTTCTGGCACTCCTGAAGCGCCTGAGCAGCTTTAGCGTCTGCGGGGATATGTATGACATACGATCACCGTCCAGAGCTATTCTATCATGGACAGAGCAAGATGACAACTATTCAAGACAAACAAGGAGATGAAGCAATGAATCTGCAAACCGTGAACGCTGTCAGCAGCGCGCTGGGGATTTCCAGGGAACGGGTGCGGCGGGCCATCGCCAACGGGCATCTGGAGGTGATGAAGTTGGGGAACCGGAACCTTATAGACCTGGACACGGCGCGCAGGGTGCTGATCGGGGGCATGAATATCGAGGCATTGAGCGCGGCCACGGGGCTGAGCGTGACGGCGATCCGCCGCGGCATCAAAGAGGGCTGGATGCCCTTCGAGAAGCCGGGCAAACACCACCTTCCTGGGCAAGTACAACTTCAACAACGACAAGAGCACCGAGGAGGTCTTCGGCTTCCAGTCCGGCGACGAATCCTTTGAGGTGAAGAACAACACCAGCGACCGCGTGCTGTGGAAGAATGACGACTACAGCGGCAACGACTGGCTGAACGACTTCGAGGCCCGCTATCCGGATACCGATCCGGCCTATGAGGATCCCACGAACCTGGCGGCGCTGGCAGCGTGGCTCAAGAGCACCGACAGGACGCAGGCCACCGGCAACGCCCTGGCCACGCCCTACACCGACGTGGACGGCAACACCCACACCACGGACGACGCGGCCTACCGGCTGGCGAAGTTCCGGACGGAGTTCGGGAACTATGCCGAGGTGGACAGCTTCATTTTCTACTACATCTTCACCGAGCTGTTCCTCATGGTGGACTCCCGGGCCAAGAACCTGTTCATCGGTTTTTCCGGCTCGGATGCGGATCCGGAGATCTGTCACGCCATCGACCGGAAGGCTGTCGCGGAGCCCTACGATATGGATACGGCAATAGGAACGAACAACGAGGGCTCCCTCGTATTCGGCTATTCCTACGAAGACACCGATCATCTCGACGGTGGAGCGGACGTCTTCAACGGCCAGAACTCCGTGCTGTGGAACAATATCCGGGACGCGTTCCCGACCGAGATCGTTCAGATGTATCAGCGGCTCCGGTCCGAAGGGATCCTTTCCTACGCCTCCGTGGAGAAGCGGTTCGAGGATCATCAGGCGAAGTGGTCCGAGGCAATCTTCAATGACGACGCGCAGTTAAAATACCTCGATCCGCTTGTCAATCCCGATCCGGGGAAGGAGCCGACCGACGTCTACCTTCCCATGCTGCAGGGTTCCAAGGCCGAGCAGCGAAAATGGTGGCTCTACAACCGCTTCCGGTACATGGACTCCAAATGGAATGCCGGGGACGCCCTTTCCGACGTGATCCAGCTGAGAGGCTACGCTAAAGCGGATATCACCGTCACGCCTTACGCCGACATCTATACGACCATCAAGTACGGCTCGTACATGGTGTCCGGGCGCGGCCGTCACGGCGTCCCCCAGACGCTGGCCTGCCCGCTGGACAACGTGAACGACACCGAAATATACGTCTATTCCGCGTCTCAGCTCGCCTCTGTCGGAGACCTCTCCGGTCTGAAGGTCGGTTTTGCCGATTTCTCGAAAGCTACGAAGCTCCAGTCGATCAAGGTCGGTGACGGTACTGCGGGTTACACCAACGGCAACCTGACCGGCCTCAACGTCGGCACGAACCCGTTGCTCGGATCTGTGGACGCGCGGAACTGTACGGCGCTATCCGGTACGGTCGATCTATCTGGAGCCGCCAACATCGAGACGGTTCTCTTTGAGGGAACGGCCCTCACGGCGTGCTCCCTCCCGAACGGCGGCATTCTGAAGACCCTGCACCTTCCGGAGACGGTCACGAACCTGACGGTGCGGAACCAGACCTCGATCACCGATTTCTCCATGCCGGATTACTCCGGTATCAGCACCCTGCGGCTGGAAAACACGAAGGGGATTCCTCTCGGGGACATCCTCGCGGAAGCGGATAATCTGACCCGTGTGCGCATCGTGGACATGGAATGGACCTGCCCGACGGCGGACGGCTTTGCCGCCATCCTCGAAAAGATGAAAGCCGCGGGCGGTCTGGACGAAGTGGGCGGAAACACGGACAGCGCGGTCGTAACCGGCATCGTGCGTGTTTCGGAAACCGTCCCGGCGTCGGTGCTGACCAACGTCACGGAACACTTCCCGGAACTGGTCGTTTTCTCCAACGGCGCGGCAACATGCACGGTCCGCTACCGGAACTACGACGGCAGTCTGGTCTATACGCAGTCCGTTGCCTATGGCGCGAACGCACCCGATCCGGTCTCAAACGGTCTGATCTCAGCACCTGTGCGCCCGGCAAACGGGAGGACAGGCTACGCCTATTCCGGCTGGGATACCGCGCTCACCAATATACGCTCCAATCTCACGATTACGGCAGTCTTCGACACGGTCCCGGCCTATCTTGTCCGGTTCCTCAACTGGGACGAATCGGAGCTCTGCTCGGTCTATATCGCGGAGGGACTGCACTGCCCCGATCCCGTCACCACGGGCTTGATCTCCCGGCCTACCCGTCCGACTACGGAAACCACGGTCTACAACTATATGGGCTGGGACCGGTCGCTGCTGAACATTACCGCTGACAGGGAAATCCGTGCCCGCTATTCCGAAGAAGTCTCTCTGGCAGTTACCTTCGCAAACTACGACGGTACCGTCCTCTACACAGCCTACGTCGCCAGCGGCGCGTCCGCACCCGATCCTGTTCTGGCGGGCTTTATCCAGAGGCCGACACGGGAACCCGACGCAACGTATCTCTATGAATACAAGGGCTGGAACACAGCGCTCACCAACGTCACCGCTTCAAAAACGATCACGGCGACCTACACCAGCTACCAGTATTTCACCGCCACGTTCAACAACTGGGACGGCAGCCTCCTCTTCGCTCAGAAAGTGAAGAAGAACGGTCCGGTCACGGATCCCGCGAGAGCAGGGCTGATTCCAACACCGACGAGGGAACCCGGTGAGGGAGAAGATTTCCACTATATCTACAAGGGATGGGACAAGGCGCTCTCCGCCAGTCTGACGGCGAACGTAACCTATACGGCTCAATTCAAGACGGACCGGGTGTTCACGGTTTACTTCGTGAACTACGATAACGCCATTCTCGACACGCAGTATGTTCTGGACGAGGACGCGGCGGTCAACCCGGTCACCACGGGCCGAATCGCAACGCCCTACCGCCCCTCCACAGCTCAGTACGACTATACCTTCTCCGGCTGGAACAAAACCTTCGCCTCTATCAAAGCGGATACGACGGTCACGGCATCGTACTCTTCCAAAACACGCTCCTACACGGTCCGGTTCTGGGACGGCGCGACGCTGCTTCAGACCGCCACAGTCCTGTACAACGGATCTGTCTCCTATCAGGGGGAGACACCCGTGAAAACCGGCGCGGTCTTCACCGGATGGAACCCGGCGACCACGAACATCAAGGGGGATACGGACAGCTACGTCGTGTGGAACGCGGAAACGATCACAGATTCCTGGGACGAGATCTTCGCGGCGGAAGCGGACGGAAGCTATGCGGAGAAGTATCATGTGGGCGACAGCAAATACATCGACCTCGGCGAGGAAGGCGTCAACATCATGCGTCTCGTGGCCATGAGCGCCGATCCTCTGGCGGACGGCTCCGGATTCGCGAAGATGACGTGGGTCTCCGACTATCTTCTCAAGACCCACTACAGCTTCAACCCCGCTGTCCGTCTGGAGGCGGATACGGAGATCGGCCCGACCTTCGCGCCCACCACCGTCGCAAACGAGTGGAAATCGACGACCGCCTACATCAGCAACAACACCGGCGGCGGTACCTGGACCTTCACGGCAGCGGATACGGTCGTCGTAACACTTTACTGCAAGACCACTACGCAGTATACGACGCATCAGAAAATCTCGGTCACCGTAAACGGCACTGCGTGGAAAACGAACTCTGCCGCATCGGCCTACACAAACAAGGCGTACAAGCTGGAAGCCGCCGAGACGCTCACCGTGGAGGTCAGCTTCACCAACGTCTACAACGACGACTACAACGGCTTTTTCAAGTACGCGGTTTCCAGCACGGATGGAGCAGGTGCGCACGATCCCGATTGCTCCGGCACCGTCCGTTGCTTCCGAGAAGAAGTCCCGCTAAGAACAACATTCGCCTGTATCAGTGCAGATATCATACCGGTGCAGGGGAGAATCCCGCTGTTGCGGGGTGAAAAGGAGGAAATGCACATGAGTAGAAACTGGAAAACTTGGGCGAAGTTCGCCCTCATCCGGGCTATCAAGACCTTTGCCCAGACGGCTGTGGCGCTTCTGCCCGCCGCCGCGATGATCACGGAGGTGGATTGGCTCACCGTGCTGGGCACTGCCGCCCTTAGTGCGGTCGCTTTACTGGCAACCAGCCTCTCCGGTATCCCGGAGGAGCAGCTGCCGCCCTCTTCCGGCTCTGCTTCTGCACAGGGTTGAGATGAGGACACAGGTCAGGGGAGGGAAGACCTCCCCGCCTGTGGGTGTCCAGACCACTCTATACAATATAGAAGGAAAGGGTGATTTCTCTATGAAATACTCAAATTCGTCACTCGTATCTCACATCCGTCTAAGCCCTCATCACTCTGGTCAGCGAGTCTACTCGATCGACCGTATCACGCCTCACTGTGTAGTGGGGCACGCCACTGTTGAAGGCCTTGGAGAGCTCTTTGCCAATCCGGCCCGTCTAGCCAGCTCCAATTACGGCATCGATGACAAGGGGCGCGTGGGCCTTTCTTTATGTTGAGGAGAAGAACCGGAGCCGGTGCTCCTCTTCGTATGAAAATGATCAGAGGGCGGTCACGATAGAATGCGCATCTGATGTAGCGGACCCTTACGCTATGTCGGAAACTGTGTACAACTGTCTCATCGATCTTTGTGTGGACATCTGCAAACGGTATGGTAAGAAGAGGGGGGTATGGATCTCGGATAAGGAGAAAGCTCTCTCCTACCAGCCCGATGAAGATACGATGCAGCTGACTGTCCACCGCTGGTTCGCCAACAAGTCCTGTCCGGGAGACTGGCTTTTTGTCAGACTCGGCGATGTGGCCGAGAAGGTAACGGCACGGTTAGCTACCCCTTCCACGCCTGTGGTTATCACGCCGTCGCTGTCTTCTTCAACACCTGTGGCTGACACGCCGGATCAGAACGGCGAAACTCCATCCCCCTGGGCAACCGAAGCTGTCAAATGGGCAAAGCAGAACGGCATCCTCCTCGGCGATGGGAAGTCATATCGTCTGCACGATCCCGTGACGCGGGAGGAAATGCTGACGTTTTTACATCGGGCCCTCAGCAGATAAGCTCAGTACGACTGTGATCTACGCGGAAATACCAAGAAATGGTAACATCACGTGGCTTGGTTCACCCACATTATACCATGTCCGGTCCGTTTTGTCTACGCCATGGAGGACGTTTTTTCGCCCTTATTGACAGACCGCACTCTATCGTGTATAATATGGCGAAACCCCAATTACAGAAAGGATTTTTGACACTTATGAACTGCAAAGAACTCACCAAGGTTGTGGCTACAAACGCCTTGCTCACCCAGAAGCAGGCGGACGCTGCGGTGACCGCTCTTATCGATACCATCGAAGATACTGTTGCAGAGAAGGGGAGCGTAAGCATCCTCGGTTTCGGCACATTCAGCGCACAGGCCAAGGCCGCTAAAACCGGACGGAACCCTCGGACAGGTGAAGCTGTCGAGATCGCTGCGAAGACCGTCCCTGTGTTCAAGGCTGGGAAGGAGTTCAAGGAGAAGGTTAATAAGTAACAGCCCCGATCATGGGGATAGCACCGGAGAATCAGAAAAAACAGGGGCAGCTTATCCCGGTCGTGCGGATGGTCAGGAGGGCTGTCCCGGTTTTTCTATTCCTCGTTGTTTCTGCCTTGGCGTGTATCATCAATCCAGGCGAATCGTGCTTCCGTCACATCGTCCTCGCTGTCTTTGTACGGGGACATGATCTCCTCGGCCCGGTCTGCGTCCCCGCGTTCGAGGAAACACAATGAATAATACTGCGCCATGGTTTCTGTCATCTCGCGGGAGGAAAACAGCTCATCCCGTGCCTCAATCTGATCCTGTCGGTCAAGAAAGAATCCGATATGCCCCCACAATTCGTCGATCTCTGTCTGATCCCATATGAAGAGAGGGAGGAGATCCCGGCAAAAGGCTTCACCATCAGCATACCGTTTTGCTCCATCAAAATAGTCCGGCATGGAATACAGGAGATTTATGAAATCAAGCAACGCATCACTGGCAAGATCATCATCATCCGGATAATCCATATCGATTTCATCAAGGTCCTGTGGAGTTCCACGCTTGGCGAGCTCTTCTTTGACCGCGGGCCAGCATTTCAGAAAGTGAACGCAAACGTTTTCATCGTCATCGTATTCTGTATCCCATTTTCCATCCATAGTAAGGACGAGGAACACGAGTGGGTTGTTCTGCTTGCTCCATTTGAGGAGTTCACGCTTTTCTTTAGTTTTGAGTGGTAACATATCGTAATCCTCGCATTACCTACCGATTGGAGATTTAACCATCTTCAATCGATCCAGGAGCATGATCCGCCCCTGTAAATCCTGATCATCGTGCTCACGGAAAGGTTCCAATACCTTATCTGCCTCTTCTACAGACACACGGTCAAGTAAAGCCTGCGCATACATTGTTGCAACCTTGGGGCCGGCTGGGCTGTACCCGTCGTACAGTTGAGATGCTTCTTCTGCTTTTCCCTGCTTATCCACGGCATAAACAAGGGTTCCCCTCCATATATCCAGCGTGTTTGTATTCCACACGAACAGTCGTATCATGTCCCGGCTGTATGATTCCATGAAATGGTAGTCCTCAACATCATCGAGGTATTCAGTAATCTTTGTTGTGATGTCAAAGAAATCGCTCAGGATTTGTGTCTGTATTTTTTGGACGGGGTATGCAATCTGCAACTGGCTCGGACGAATCCGACCTCTATCAGCAAAACTTAGTGTTGCCTGTTTGGATAGGAAGGCTCGCGTCTCCGGCCACAGTCGTTTGAAGGCAGCTACGATGTTCTCCGGGTTCTCGTTTGGAACGCCCCATTTCCCGTTCATCGACAGGACAAAATACGCTATGGGGCTATTCTTTTTGCTCCATTTGATGGCTTCGTTCAGGTCTTTGCGAGATGCTACGATCATATGCGAGGCCTCCGGACGTATAGAGTTCCCCCTAAGTCTATCATATTCCTCTGATGATTGCAATACCCTCAGAGGAATAAATATACGTTTTTTACTTGACCTCTGACTGTAGGATCATCAGACAAGGTTCACAAAGGGCCTTGTCTTTTTTTGAAACCAGCACCCCGATTTCCGGAAACGTTCACAGACCCGCCCTTTGCTCATCAGATTGCCTAAGTATAATACAGCCATCAACAGAAAACAACACCGGACGCAGATCCGGACAGTGCAACAGCACCGCGCAGGCTGCGCAGAAAGGAACGGGCCATGAAGAACAACAACAAGAAGATTCTCGTCAGCATTCTCACCGGAGCGATGCTCCTCACCTCCGTCACTGCGGCATCTGCCGCTTCAGTCTTGGGCAGCCGTTCCTCTTCCATGACGGGAAACATGGGCGGCATGACTGAAACTTACGTTGCCAAGACAAACGCTCTCTCCTACAGCGATCTGACTGGCGGCATCGTCACCGCAGACGATCTCTTCTCGAAGAGAGATCTCAAACAGGAAGCTGACCTCAGCGAAGCCTCCTATATCACTGTGGAGGACAGCCAGATTATCAGCATCACAGCCGAGGGTGTCTATGTTCTCACAGGTGAAGCCGCGAACTGCACCGTGAGGGTCGAGGCCGACAAGGAAGCCAAGATCCAGCTCGTCCTCGACGGTGTGAGCATCACCAACGACGACTTTCCGGCGATCTACGTGGTCAGCGCGGACAAGGTCTTCGTCACCACGACCGAGGGCAGCGAAAACACCCTTTCCGTCACCGGAGATTATGTAGCGGACGGCTCCACCAACACCGACGCCGTGATCTGGTCGAAGGAAGATATCGTCCTGAACGGCAAGGGGACCCTCACCGTCACCTCTGCCAAGGGCAACGGCATCACCTCAAAAGATGATCTGAAAATCACGAGCGGCACGATCAATGTCACCACAGCGCTTGACGCGCTTGAAGCCAACGACTCCATCGTGATTTACGACGGCAATATTACCGTCAGCTCGAAGAAGGACGGTTTGCACACCGAGAACGACGAGGATGACTCCCTCGGGTACATCTGGATTGGCGGAGGTACGCTGAACATCACAGCCTCCGATGATGCCGTCCATGGCACCTCCTTCGTTCAGGTAGACGGCGGCACGATCACCGTATCCGGCGCGGAAGGGATCGAGGGGACCTACATCCAGATCAATGACGGCACGATCAACGTAACCGGCACGGATGACGGCATCAACGGTGCGAACAAAAGCTCTGCTTACGAAACCGCCATCGAGATC
>CACYWX010000072.1 GCA_902778205.1 uncultured Ruminococcus sp.
CTGCGCGTCATCTGATTTCCAAAGAAAATCAAACGATCCCCCGGCCGTGCGACCGGGGGATCGCTGTATCACTGCTGCAGGATGCCCATGTGCTCCACGTATTCTTCCAGACACCAGTCGTTCTTTGTCATGATCGCGGCGGCCTCCGTACCGACGTAGCGGATGTGCCAGGCCTCCGCGATGAAGCCGGTGAGCTTCTGCTTTTCGGCGGTGAAGCGCACGACGAAGCCGTACTCGTGGCAGTGCTTGTGCAGCCACTTCTGCTGGGGCGTGCCCGCGAAGCTGACCCCCGGAACGGTGACGTCGAAGGCGAGCCCCGTCTGGTGCTCACTGGCGCCGGCGGGCGCAACGGTGTTGTAGGTCGCCGACAGCGCCTGCTTGCGGCTCCAGTCGGAGTGGTTGCGCAGGTAGGCGGCGACGGAGTTGTCCACCAGCTTTTGCTGGTCCCGGCCTGTGCGGTAGGCGGAGGAAATCTGCCAGTCACCCACGCCGTCCGCGATGGCATCCTGCAGCATCCGGCCGAGCGCCTCCGTAGCCGTCTTGTTGGCGCGCGTCCCCTGGTACTTGACCTTTACGACGTCCGGGGAAAGCACGCTTTCGATGGCGACGAGGCCGGAGGGCACGTAGTTTGCGTCCAGCATGTGCTCCCGGTTGACCAGAATGAGGAAGTCCATCGCGGGGGCCGCGCTGGCCGGCAGGGCGGTGCCGCCGTAAAGAAGGGACAGGGTTTTCTGGCCGGCAATGCCGTCGGCGGTCAGGCCGTTGACGGCCTGAAAGAAGGTGACGGCTGCCAGCGTGTTGGCGCCGAAGCTGCCGTCGGCCGTGTCGTTCAGGTAACCGAGGGAGGCGAGCGCCTGCTGCATTCTGCGCACGTCCTCGCCTTGTGCGCCCTTGCGCAGGGTGGCGTAGCCTTCCGGTGTCGGCTCCGTCGTGGGCTCCGGCGTATCGGTCGGCAGCGGGGTGAAGAGCACGCCCTCCGTCTCCTGTGCCCCGGGGATGAGATCCTCCCCGCCGTAACCGTACTGGGCGCCGAAAGGAGCGTATGCGCGCGGCGTCGGCGTGATGGTGGGGACGGGGGAAGGCGTGGGCTCCGGCGTCGGGGTTCCGGAGGCCTCCGCCTCGGCGAAGAGCAGCGCGCTGTCCCTGGGGTCGGCCAGCAGGCGGGTCATCCCGGAGAACACCCACACCACGAGCAGGACGAAGAGCGCCGCCAGCGTAAAGCGTACGGCGCCGCCTGCCGTGCCCGGCCGCTGCGGTTGACGGGCCGCGGGCTTTGCCGGCGCCGGCTCTTCTTCAGGGTTGGCGGCACGCTGTGCCGGCCTTCTTCTTCGTTCAGGCATAGTGTCTTCTCCTTCAGTATACCCAGCCACCGGCGGCGATCTGCGCGTCGGCCCACGCGTGGAGCTGCCGTGTGGCGGCGTCCAGCTGCGCGCGGGAGCGGACGGCGCCGTCTCCCGAGGCGATGGCGTCGGTGATGGCGTCGTTGATCCACGCCCCGTAGTGCGTCGTGTCCTTGTAATTCGAAAGGTCCAGAACCCAGTCCGCATGGGCGGCAAAGTCGTAAAGCGTCACGTTGTCATAGCCGGACAGGGCGTCGTAGGCGAGGGAACGCAGGGCGAGCACGGCTTCCAGCGTGCCGCGGCTCTCCATGGTCGCCCATTCCGCGGCGGAATAGGGCGGAAAGAAAACCTCAAAGCGCGTTTCGGGGTGCGCCTCGATAAAGGGGAGCAGGTGCATTTTCAGGTTAGCCTCCCCGTTTGCCAGGTGCGCCTCGGCGGGGAGCATCTGTTCCGGCGCGGTAAACTGTGCGTTGTAGAGCGCGACGGGACCGTATTCGTCCCGGCCGGCCCAGCTGTACATCGTATCCCGGATGGAATCGTCCTGCCGCCGGCCCCAGGTGCGCAGGCACCGCGGCAGGAACCCGGCCAGGACGCTGCGGTTCAGCCAGTAGGCGACGTCGTTTGCGGGGTTGTCGTCGTAGAGGTAGAAGGGGACGGGGCTGCCCGTCTTGTCCGGCGCGCCGACCATGGAGTAGACGTCCAGCCCGTAGACGACGCGCGCCATCTCATGGTTTTGAAAGGCCAGGCGCAGCAGCAGCGCGTGGTTGTACAGCGTGCCGGCGGAGGTGCACAGCTTGATGAAGCGCCCGCCGAGCCGCTCTTCCATATAGGACGGGCGGAAGTTCTCTGTGACGGAGGTGCCGACGATGGCGCTGTCGTACGCGTAATTCCGCACGATGCCCGCGTTGCTGTAGACCTGCGTCGTATTGTCGATGGGCGGGATGAAGTGCGTGGAGAGCCGGTAGATCTGGAACGGATCGACGGCGATCACCAGCAGCGACAGCAGCGCGAGCGATGCAATCAGCAGCGGGAGCGTCACCTTCAGCCACGCGCGGCGGCTCATTTCCTTCATTCTCATGGCGTCAGAAATTGAAGTAGAGGAAGACGGAGACGCGGGAGAGCGAGAGGGTGCACACGACGATGAGCGCGACCGTGACAAACGCATTCAACCAGCCGGGCTTAAAGTCCATCGTCCGCTCGTACACGTTGCGCATGCCCAGACAGGCCGTCAGCGAAGCGACGTACCAGACGAGCATGTACAGCGCGTTGTAGCCCGGATGGAAGCCGCCGGGGAGCGCGAAGGCGGAGGTGATGGAGGCGGAAAGCGGTCCGGTCCGGATCTGCTCGTGCGGCGGAGAGGATGCGGTCCAGGGTTTTCATGAGCCTGCCTCCTCCGTGCTCTCCCGGATCTGGTCCGGCGGTATGAGGCTGTAGTCGTAGAGGACCTCGGAGTGGTTGTCCAGGATCAGCTCCTTCCGGACAAGGGCTCCGGTCTCCCGGTCCGTGACGATGCGGTACACCTGCGAGATCCGGTAGAACTTGTCCCCCTCCCTCCGGAAATGGTGGTTTTCCTCCACGAGCCGGTACCGGCAGGGAAAGGGCCGTTCGCTGGTGAGTTCTCCGCAGAGCTCCCCGTTCTCGATCCAGACCATGATCCGGACGGACTGGTCCGTATCGTTGCGGAAGCGGTAGTCCACGTTGTTGTAGCAGACGGAGGTGCCCGTTCCGAAGGGGACCCGACGCCGGTCGTCCGGGAAGAGGGCGTCCGAATGGTGGTGCAGCTCCGTGACCGTCAGAGGGCTGTTCAGCACGAGCCAGTGGATCATGTTGGCCATCTGGCAGAGGCCGCCGCCGTAATCGGAGAGCATGCCGTTCTTCGAGATGACCAGACCCTTTTTGTAGCCCTTGCGGCGGGTGGTGCTGCCCACGGTACGCCAGAAGGAGAAGGTCTCGCCGGGGCCCGCCGTTATGCCGTTGATTTTCCGGCAGGCCAGGGCGATGTTGGTGACCTTGTTTTCCTGCAGCTCCATGTCCACGCCGTTCAGCCGGCGGAGCAGCAGGGAGGTGTGGCTTTTGACCAGATTGGGGAGAGGCGTCTCTTCCCGTCGGGAGGCGAAGCGGTCATGGGAGCAGAGGTCCTTCAGGCGCCGCAGGAGGATTTCCTTCTCCGCGGAGATCGCGTAGGTCAGCGGGCTGATTTCGCAGAAGAGCTTTCTTGCCATGGCGCGTTCCCGGCTCAATCCTCGCCGGTGAAGAGCTTGACGACCTTGCCGTAATACTTCTCCACGACCTTGGCCTTCTTCTGGTAGTAGGAGGTCATGTCGGGATGGGAGGCGTCGGCCAGCATATCCTGGAACCAGAAGGACGCGCCGTTCCAGTTGTCGTAGACGTAGCCCAGGTCAAAGACGCGGGCGTTCACGCACAGATCCATCATTTCGGCGTCCTCGGGGGAGGAGGCGTACCGCTGCTTCAGGCACACGTCGAAGTAGGCGGGCATGACCTGCTTGTAGCTCTCGGCGCAGAGGACCTCGGACATGAGGCCGATGAAGTCCAGATCGTCGCCGGTTTCGGTGATGAGGATGCTCATGGCCTCGTGGTTGCCGTCCACCATGGTGCGGTATTCCTCCTGCGCCTCGTCGTACTTGGGGTAGGGGATGACGCCGTAGTCGTGCTCGAAGTCCGCCAGGAAGGAGATGGTGCCGTCCAGGTAGGCGTTGCAGGTCAGGCAGCCGTATTCGGAGAAGAGGCGCATGCCGGCCTTGTGGGCGCCTTCCTTATAGATGCCGGGGGTCTCGTTGATGAGGCTCCAGCACTTGTCGTAGGCGTCCACCAGATGCTCGGAGTAGTAATGGAATTCCTGCTCGCCGGAGTCGCCCTTGGAGAAGATCAGGTTGCCGGTGGACCAGTAATAGGTGTTGAGATTGGAGTAGATGTCGGTGCCCATGCCGTAGTAGTCGCCCACATCCTCCACGCCGTTGCCGTTGGTGTCGGTGTAGACCTGGGAGCAGACGGCCTTCAGGGCATCCACGGTCCAGCGGCCCTCCTTCACCACGGCGTAGAAGTCCTCCAGCTGGTAGTTCTTCGACTGGTCCCGGTCATAGAGCATGACGTAGGAGCGGCCCACGGTGGAGAGGGCGAAGTCGCCCATGGCCATGAAGCACTTGCCGGCGATGGTCAGGTCGTCCACATTGGAGTCGGACCACCAGTTGCGCGTGAAGTCCACGTTCGGGATATCGTACCAGTTGTGGTAATAGCCCTTCATGGCGGAGCCGGAGGAGGACACCACGTGGAACTGGAGCAGGTCGAAGGAATCGTTGTCCGCCGCCTTAACGGCCTTGGCGATATTGGTGGAGAGGTTGCTGTAGGTATCGATGCCGGAATAGACCACGTTGACGTTATAGCGCTCGCCCACGGTGGAGTTGCGGCGGAAGACGGCGTCGTTCACGCCCTCGCCGTTCAGGTCCTCGGTGGTGATATAGACGCCGAAGCCCTCCTCGTCGGAGCCGACGACGATGAAGTCCCGGCCGCCGAAGTCCCGCTCGGGGAGGTTGTCCTGTTCGGCCATGCGGGAGGCGTAGGGATCGTCCGGTTCGGGTTCGGTTTCGGCGGCGTCTCCGGCCTCGGGGGTCTGGGCGGCCGGGGTGCTGGCGGATGTGCCTGCGTTATCGGAGGCGTTTTCGGTGGACTGGCTGCACCCTGCCGCAAGCGGGCAGAGCAGAAGGAGGGCCAGGATGGCGGATAAGGTTTTCTTCATATGAATGCCTCCATGAAGGAAAGTTGATCGGGTTGGGTATGTATGGGGCCTGTTTTCCTCGGACTGCGCGTCAGCCCTCGGTGCGTTCACGGAAGGATTTCACGATTTTTTCCAGCTGCTTGTTCGAGACCTTTTCCAGGGACTTATACTTGGATGCAAAGTCTCCGTCTCCGATGACGGCGTTATAGAAGGTGGCCTGCATCAGCACCTGGCTCAGCTCGTTGGACCAGGCCAGCGGGAAGGAATCGCCGATGTTGTCGTGGATGATGTCGATCATCTGGCGGCGTCATCTCCGGCGTTTTCGGTGGACTGGCTGCAGGAGGCGAAGGAGAGGGAGGCGAGGAGGACGGCCAGCAGGAGGGATACGGTTCTGTTCTTCATGGGAGAGGGAATACCTTTTGTGATTGCCTATCGGGGCGGATTACTGCTCGTCGAAGAGGGCGAGGACCTTGTCGTAGTACTTGGTGGCCATCTTTTCCTTCTTTTTATAATAAGAGGTGATGTCCTGGAAGGTGTCGGCCCGGAGCAGCTCCTGGAAGAAGAAGGCCACGCCGTTCCAGTTGTCGTAGACGTATCCCAGGTCGAAGACGCGGGCGTTCACGCACAGGTCCATCATCTCGGCGTCCTTGGGGGAGGAGGCGTAACGGGTCTTCAGACAGACATCGTAGTAGGCGGGGAGCACGGTCTTGTAGCTCTCGGCGCAGAGGGCCTCGGTCATGATGCCGATGAAGTCCAGGTCCGCCGCGTCCTTGCCCACGGCCATGGCCTCGTGGGAGCCGTCCACCATGGACTTATAGGCGGCCTGGGCCTCGTCGTACTTGGGATAGGGGATGATGCCGTAGTCGTGGCTGAAGTCCGCCAGATAGGAGATGGCGCCGGAGAGGATGGCGTTGCAGGTCAGGGTGTGGTACTTGGAGAAGGCGTCCATGCCGGAGCCGTGGTCCATGACCGACCAGACGCCGGCCCGCTCGTTCAGGAGATCCCAGCAGGAGTTGTAGACGTCGATGAGGTGCTCGCCGTAATAGACGTACTGGAGCTCGCCGGAGGAATCCCGGGTGAAGATGGGGTTGTCGCAGGACCAGAGATAGGTGTTGTAGTTGGACTGCTGGTCGGAGGCCAGACCGAAATAGTCCTCGGCGTCCTCCGTGCCGTTGCCGTTTGAGTCGGTGTAGACGGTCTCGCAGATCGTTTTCAGGTGGTCCAGGGTCCAGCGGCCGTCCTTGACGGTGTCGTAGGGATCCTCGATCTGGTAGTTGACCACCTCGGCCTTGTCGTAGAACATGCAGTAGGTGGAGCCCACGGTGGTGAGGGCGAAGTCGCCGACGGCAAGGAACGCGCGTCCGTGGACGGTCAGGTCGTCGACGGTGGAGTCGGACCACCAGGGCTTTTCAAAATTGATGTGGGGGACGTCGTACCAGTTGAGATAGAGGCCCTTCATGGCGTTGCCGGAGTTGGACACCACGTGGAACTGGATCAGGTCGAAGGAGCCGTCGCCGGAGGAAATGGCGTTGGCGACCTTCGTGGCGCAGTCCCGGTGGGCGCCGCCCTCAAGATAGGCGATCTTGGTGCCGAAGCGCTCCTCCACGCCGGCGTTGCGCTTGTAGATGGCGTCGTTCACGCCCTCGCCGGTCATTTCCGCGGAGACGATGTTGGTCTCGCCGCCGGAGGATTCGGAGCCGATGACGGTGAAGGTACGGCCGTCGAAGCTCTGCTCCGGGAGGTCGTCGCTCACCAGCATGCGCTGTTCGGCGGGGGTCAGCTCCTTTTCCTCATCGGGCTCCTCGCCGGAGGCGGCGTTCTGGGAGGCGTCGGACTGAGCCGGCTGTGAGGAGGGCTGGCTGTCGGTATTGGCGGTGGATTCGCCGCAGGAGGCCAGGGGGAGCAGCATGGAGAGAAGCAGGACCAGAGCGGCGGCTTTTTTCATGGCAGTCATGGGAAAGCTCCTGTGTGATATGGATTGAGGGTATATCTTTACAGAATGATTATAGCACAAAACAAAGGGGATGACAAGCGGGATTTTTGTTTTTTTCGACCTCTGCGGGAGGTTGAGCGGAAAAGGAAAAAGGCCCGCGGGGGCCCTTTCCGTTACGGGTTCAGCTGGCTGGGATAGATCGCCACGTTGCAGCGGACGTAGGCTTCGGTCTCGTATCCGTTGTACGCGACGCGCAGGATATAGAAGCCGCGGTCCAGGCCGACCTGCTCAAACTCATAGTCGTGGATATACTCGTCGGTGCCGTCCTCGTAGCTGGCCAGGACGCTGAATTCGTCCGGGCTGAAGACGTGGCGGGTGTCGGTGACCTCCGGTCCGTTGTACACGACGATCAGGCCGATGGGCGTCTCGCCCTTATGCGCGCTCTCCTCCTTATCCTTCCCGCAGGATGGGAAGGCCAGGATCAGGAGAAGGGCGGCAAGAAGAGCGGCGGCACGGGTGAGGATACGGCGCGGGAATCCGGTGTTCATGGGGAACCTCCGTCAGACGCCGGAATAGGCCGCGAATCCGCCGTCCACGGGGACCACCACGCCGTCCACGAAGGCGGAGAACTTCTCGTCGGTCAGCCACAGCAGGACGCCGTCCAGATCCGCAGGCGTGCCGAAGCGGCCCATGGGGGTGTGGCTGAGGATCTTGTCGGAGCGGGGCGTCAGGCTTCCGTCCGGATTGGTGAGAAGGGTACGGTTCTGATCGGTCAGGAAGAAGCCGGGGGCGATGGCGTTGACCCGGATGCCCACGGGAGCGAAATGGACGGCCAGCCACTGGGTAAAGTTGGACACGGCGGCCTTGGCTCCGGAATAGGCGGGGATGCGGGTCAGGGGACGGAAGGCGTTCATGGAGGACACGTTGACGATGGTCCCGCCGCCCTGGCACATATCCCGGGCGAAGACCTGGGTGGGGATGAGGGTGCCGAGGAAGTTGAGGTTGAAGACGAAGGAGATGCCCTCGGGGTCCAGATCGAAGAAGGTCTTGACGCCCTCGATGGTGCCGTTGGCGGTCAGCTCGGCGGCCTCCTCCGGGGTCAGGACGTCGCGGCTGGTGGAGCCCTTGGGATTGTTGCCGCCCGCGCCGTTCAGAAGGATGTCGATGCGGGAGACGCCGAAGGTCTCGTAAATAGCCTGGCGGGCCGCCTCAACGGAGCCCTTTTCCAGGACGTTCATGGTAAAGGCCGCCGCGCATCCGCCGTTTTCGCGGATTTCGGACGCGACCTTCTCGGCGGCGTCGGGACGGAGATCGCAGACGGCTACCTTCGCGCCGGCCGCTGCCAGGGTTTTCGAAAAGCCGGAGCAGAGGACGCCGCCGCCGCCGGTGACGACCGCCAGTTTTCCGGTGAGATCAAAGGTGAGATTCATGACAAATCCTTTCATTGATGACCGGCGCGTTCCGTGGAAGCGGACTTCCCGGGAGGGGCGCCGGAGGGGTTGAGAGCGGGATCAGTCCTCCACCGGGTAGGCGATGGTGGTCATGAGGGCCATTTCGGGAGCGCTGGTATCCAGACGGGAGTACTGGACCACGATGGGGGTGTTGGATTCCACAAGGACGGCATAGGGGGTGTCCCGCGGGATGGGCTCGCCGTTCGCGTTGCGCAGCTTGTCCATGCGGATGTGGTGGGTGCGCATGGCGGGGCACTGGGAGGAGAAGTCACACCTTGCGTCCCGGTCCTCGAAGAAGAGGGTCAGCTTGATCTCGGCGTCCACGTCGGAGGTGTTGATGACGCAGATGGCTTCGTGGGAGATGCCGGGATTCTTCGAGACGGAGTTGAGGAAGGTGTCGGGGATGAGCCAGGTTTTTCTGCCGTATGCTTTCATGATGAGGATCCTTTCTGTATGAGAAATGAATTGATTGAACGATATTACGCCGCTTCGGGGGATCCTGCTTCCTTCTTCTTCAGGATCTTTTCCCAGCGGACGGCGAAGACGACAGTGCGGAAGATCCAGTCCAGCACCATGGCGATCCAGACGCCTATGGCTCCCATGCCCATGCGCCGTCCGATGATCTCCGAGAAGCCCACCCGGAAGAGGAACATGGAGAGGACGGCGGCGATCATGACGAAGCGGGCGTCTCCCGCGGCCTTCATGGCGTTGGGCGTGACGAAGGAAGGCGTCCAGAAGAGGATGGCGGCGCCGTTGTGGATGGCGATGAGGATCACGGCCAGATCGTGGGCCTCGGGGGACACCCGGTACAGCCGGAGCAGAAGGGGCAGGGCGGCAAAGAGCACGGCGTTGAAGAGGGCGAAGGAGGCATAGCTCATGCGCAGAAGCTTGGCCGTATAGTACCGGACCGCCCGCCAGTCCCCGGCTCCCACGCACTGGCCCGCCACGGTGATGATGGCCAGGTTGAAGGCGAAGCCCGTCATGACGCCGAAGGTATCGATGTTGTTGGCCACGGCGTTGGCGGCGATCTGGGCGGTGCCGAAGGTGGAGATGATGGACAGCACCAGGATGCGCCCCAGCTGGAAGGTGCCGCTTTCCAATGATCCCGGCAGGCCCACGGAGAGGATGCTCCGGACCGTGGAGACGTCGGGCTTTTTCATGAAGAGGGTTTTATAATTTACCGACACGGCCAGCCCCGGTTCGGAGATCTTCCAGAGGAAATAGACCATGAGCAGGAACCGGGAGACCACGGTGGAGAGGGCGGCTCCGAACACGCCCCAGTGCAGGACGAAGATGGTGAAGGCGTTGCCGGCCACGTTGATCAGGTTGACGACGGTGGAGGCGGTCATGGAGATTTTCGAGTTCCCCACGGAGCGGAACAGGGCCGCCGACGCCGAATACAGGGCGATGAAGGGGAAGGAGATCACGGTGGTGCGCATGTAGACCGTGGCGGCCGCCATGACGTCGTCCTCGATCTGTCCGTAGAGGAGGCGCAGGAGACGGGTATCCGCGGCGGCCACGACTCCCAGCATCAGGAGGGAGGCGCAGAGGGAGATGAAGACGATGGAGCGGGCGGCCCGTTTCGCGTCCTCGGGCTGCTTCGCGCCGACGCACCGGGACGCCACGACGGCTCCTCCGGTGGCCAGGGCGTTGAATATATTGATAAAGAGAATGAAGATCATGTCCACCAGGGAAACGCCCGAGACGGACGCATCCCCCAGACTGGACACCATGACGGTATCCATGATCCCCATGAGGATGGAGAGGAACTGCTCCGCCACCAGGGGAAGCAGAAGAGCGAGGAGCGCTTTGTTGGAAAAGCGTACGGCGAAGCCGTTCTCCACGGGATTCTCCCCGAACAGGCGGGCAAGGAAGGCTTTTACTTTGGACAAGGGGAACCCCCGATCATGCGCGGAACACTCGGAATTCTATCCTATTATAACAGAGCGGGCGGGGAATTGCAAGAGCTTTTCCGTTTTCGGGCGGCGCGGCAGGGGACCTTGACTTTTTCCGGGGGATATGGTATACTCACGGTGCAGACGGGGCTGCCGCGTGTCATGGCGCCGCAAGGTATTGGCATGAGGAAAGTCCGGGCATCGAAGGGCAGGATAACGGATAACGTCCGCCGAGGGCAACCTCCGGGAAAGTGCAACAGAAATAGACTACCAAAGCGGTCCGCCGCACGGTACAGATGGAAAGGCGAGGTAAAAGCTCACCGGCACGACAGGCAACTGTGTGCAAATGTAAACCCTATCCGATGCAACGCCTCCACGCGGGGATCCGCAGAAATGCGGGTCATG
>CACYWX010000073.1 GCA_902778205.1 uncultured Ruminococcus sp.
CCCGCATCCCTACATGACCATGGCGATTCTGCCGGCGGCCAAGGGCGACGAGGACAAGATCTCCACCGGCCTCGCCAGACTCCTGGAGGAGGATCCCACCCTCTTGTACGAGAACAACCCCGAGACCAAGCAGATGACCATCTCCGGTCTGGGCGACATGCAGCTGGCCGTGGTGGTGTCCCGCATGAAGGACCGCTACAAGACCTCCGTCGTGCTGGAGACTCCCAGACTGGCCTACCGCGAGACCATCAAGGGCACCGCGGACGTTCAGGGCCGTCACAAGAAGCAGTCCGGCGGTTCCGGCCAGTTCGGCGACGTCAAGATCCGCTTCTACCACGGCGACGAGGAAGGCCTGACCTTCATCACCTCCGTTGTGGGCGGCACCGTGCCGAAGAACTTCTATCCCGCCGTTGAAAAGGGCCTGCAGGAAGCCATGCAGAAGGGCGTCCTGGCCGGCTATCCGGTGGTCAACCTGAAGGCCGACCTGTACGACGGCTCCTACCATCCGGTGGACTCCAACGAAATCTCCTTCAAGCTCGCCGCCCGTCTGGCCTACAAGGCCGGTCTGCCTCAGGCGAAGCCCATCCTCCTCGAGCCCGTGGGAACCCTGAAGGTCTGCGTGCCCGAATCCCTGGTGGGCGACGTCATGGGCGACCTGAACAAGAGACGCGGCTCCGTGCTGGGCATGAACCCCCACGAGCGCAAGAGCGGCTACACCGTCATCGAGGCGTCCGTTCCGAAGGCCGAAATGATGGACTACGTGATCGCCCTCCGCGCCATGACCCAGGGCCGCGGCTCCTTCGAGTTTGAAGTGGACCGCTACGAAGAGGTTCCCGGTGCCGTCGCGCAGAAGGTCATCGCCGAAGCCAAGAACAACATGGACGAGGACGAGTAATCTTCCGATTCATAGAATTCATAGAAAAATCCTCCCTTTCCTTTCCAGGAGAGGGAGGTTCTTTCATTTTGGACCGGTTTCCGTTTGCGGCCTTATTCGCCGCTTTTCCGCCGGTCCAGGTATTTCTTCAGGTATCCGAGGAACAGTCCCGCGGAGGCGATGAAGAGCCAGATGGAGAAGGACGCGCGCAGCAGGAGCATGAACACCGCCGACGCGACGAGCAGGATTCCGGAGAGAACCATGGGAAGGGTACCCCGGCCCTCCCGTTTCCCGAGGAGGAGGGAGAGGATCCCGGCCAGAACACACACCACCGACCACAGGGCGGCGGGGAGCATCAGTCCGCGGGGCAGGTCCACGACGGAGCGGGTCAGAAACCATCTGTGACTGTCCGGCCGAGCCTCCCCCGTCCGCATGACGAAGCACAGGATCAGCCCCGCCAGGAAGAGCGCGCCGAAGAAGATCAGCCAGGTCTCCCCGGCGCGGATCGCCTTCCCGCTCTCTCCCTGATGCAGATAGTAGACGATAAGACTGACAAGACCGATGATGCAGACCAGCGTGAGCGTGCTTCGCACAGGAGCCTTCCTTTCCGGACCGGCGGACCGTTCCCAACTCGGGTCCTCATTCCTTGTTCAGCAAATCAGTAAAAACATTTTTGAGAGCATTGATCAGAGCTGTCTGCCTCATACTGCAGGTGAAAAAACAGTTCCGAATACCTTTACCGAGTCCCTGTCATGCGCGTTTCGATCGCTGTTTCCGAGGTCCCCGAGGAAACCGTAAAACTCCGTTTTGACGGAGTTTTACGCGGTTTCAGCTAACGCAGCGTGGTCCGCGCGAGGACATGGTTAACAATCAGGTATGTATGCAGATGCAGGCGGTCAGGCTTATGCTCCCCGGCCAAGGGGGACCCGCACGAGGGGCACCACTTTCACTTCGTGAAAGTAGTCGGCCATGAGATGGTGTCCCTCGTGCCGCCCGTCCCGCGCAGGGACATAATTTCGGAAACGCGCAGCGTTTCATTCCTTAATTCCCTTCAGAAGGGAATTAGTCTCACCACTGCGCCAGCTTCATCAGCGCCTCGGCGAACTCCTCCTCCGTCATGCGGTGGACGCAGGAGATGGGACGGATCCGCATGTCCCGGGCACGCTCCTCCATGTTGTTGGCCGCGCCGGAGCCTCCGAAGCCCTTGCTCTGGCTGTCGAAGAAGGCGGTGGACAGCAGGGCCCGCCGGGCGAAATCCGCTCCGAACCGGTCCGCCACGGCGCCGATCTTGTAGAGCTCGTCCACGGAGATGTCGCCGTTCTTGCAGGAGATGAACACGGGCGTGACGCCCCGCATCATCATGACGTCGATCTCGTTCCGCGTCCCGTTGGCCCGTCCGTCCCAGTCCAGCACCACGCCGGTCTCCACGGAATCGAACACGGGCCGTCCGTTCTCCCGCATCTTCAGCGCGGTCTTGAAGGTGTAGTATTCCAGCACAGAACCGGATTTGGTGAGACATTCCCGCACGATGCGGTTCTTGTAGTTGAAAACCAGAAGCCCGGATTCGGATCGGCGGAGCTTGATGAGCCCCCGGCCGATGAGCTGATTGAAGAACTCCCGGCTGAGCTTGTTCTTGCCGGTGCCGAAGGCGTCCTCGGGGATGGCGAAGAGGTCGTTCCCGTCGGCGTACCGGCTGACCTCGGCGGACAAACGCCCGATGGAGGCGTTCCAGCCCACACAGTCCTTTTTTGAAACCTCCCAGAGGGCGTCGATGTCCCGGCAGACCGGGTCGTCCAGGGTGAAGGTCTCGCTCCGGGAGGTGATGTTGCCGCCGTGGAGCATGACGTTCTCGTCCACGGTCAGATAGAGGGGATGAGGGCCTGCCGAGGAGAAGTCCTGCTGCTCCCGGGCCACGGCCAGCTCCCCGGTCTCGTCCCGGCGCACCAGGAAATAGGTGGCGATCCGGGTGAACAGGTTCAGGCGGAAGGCCAGAAGACGCCTGCGCTCCGCCGCCCGGGTGCCCAGGATCAGGCCCACGGACAGAAGCAGGGTCTCGTCGCCGCCGGAGATGTCCACCACGCAGATCTCGTCCGGCTCGTCGGAGCGCTCGTCCAGAATGGCGTCGATGACCTGCAGGGTGGCCTCCAGATCGTTCTTGGCCGCGGATCGGAACACCAGCTCCGTCCGGATCCCGCGCCCCTCCAGGATCTCCCGGTACATGGGCAGGGACCTCTGCATCCGGCGCACGTCCGTGCCGATGAAGATGGTCTGCTCCGGCTCCAGGGCGATGGTGCTCACCAGATTCTCGATGGGGGAGCGGTCGAAGATTTCAATGAGGGTCATGACGCTCCTCCCCCGGATACCGCCAGAGCCGTTTCCAGCGCTACCTTCATCATGGCGGTGAAGGTGGTCTGCCGCTCTTCGGCCGTGGTGGCCTCCCCGGTGATCAGGTGGTCGGACACGGTGCAGACGGCCAGGGCGTTCTTTCCGGTCCGGGCGGCGTTCATGTACAGGGCGGCGGACTCCATCTCGATGGCCATGACGCCCATGCGCCGCCATGCCTCGTTGGCCTCCTCCGCGTCGTCGTTGTAGAAGGTGTCCGAGGACAGAAGACTGCCCACGTGATACCGGACTCCCAGCCTGTCCGCGGCGGAAACGGCGGCGGAGAGCAGGGGCCAGGAGGCGGTGGGCGCGAAGGTCCCGTGGAGTCCGTACTGGGAGGCGTAGTTCGAGTTGGTGCAGGCACCGATGCCGAGCACCAGATCCCGGACGCGGACGTCCTCCCGGATGGATCCGGCGGACCCGATGCGGATGATGTTGTCCACGTCGTAGAAGGAGAAGAGCTCGTATGAGTAGATCCCCATGGAGGGCATGCCCATGCCGCTGGCCATGACGGAGACGGGACATCCTTTATAGGTTCCGGTATATCCCCCGATTCCCCGGACGTTGTTCACGAGCCGGGCGTCCGAGAGAAAGATCTCGGCGACGAATTTCGCCCGGAGGGGATCGCCGGGCATGAGAACTGTTTTCGCAAATTCGCCCTTTTCGGCGGAATTGTGAGGTGTTGACATAATACCTCCGTACAGATGGAGTTTTGATCGCGTCAGGACGCGAGGAGAGGAAGGAAACGCTCCGCGCCGGATGTGGGTCAGGCTTTTTCTTCCGCTTCACGCGCCTTGACGATTTTGACGATGCGGCTGGTTCCCAGGCGGTCGGCGCCGAGGGCCAGGTACTGCTCCGCGTCCTCCAGAGAGGAGATGCCGCCCGCCGCCTTGATCTTCAGCTTCGGCTCCCGGGTCTGCTCCGCGATGGCGGACGCCATGAGCGAGACGGCATGAGGGGTCGCGCCGGCCTTGGAGAAGCCGGTGGAGGTCTTGATGTAGTCCGCGCCGGAATCCGCCACGACGCCGCACAGCCGGACGATCTCTTCGTCCGTCAGCAGGCAGGTCTCGATGATGACCTTCAGAATCCTCCCGGGAGCCGCTTCGTCCATGGCCTCCCGGATGCCCTTCAGCTCGGCGAGAATGTCGTCGAAGAGGCCGTCCTTCGCCCAGCCCACGTTGATGACCGTGTCCACCTCGTCGGCTCCGTTCCGGACCGCGTCCGCGGCCTCGTAGAATTTCGTCTCCGGGGTGGAATAGCCGTTCGGAAATCCGATGACCGTGCAGATCCTCACCCGGCCCGCCGCGTACTCCGCCGCCCGCTTCACATAGGACGCGGGGATGCAGACGGAGGCGGTGCGGTACCGGATGCCGTCGTCGATCAGGGCCCGGATGTCCTCCCAGCGCGCGTCGACGGAGAGGAGGGTGTGGTCCACGTGGGAGAGAATGCTTTCAATGTTCATGCCGTCCGCTTGTTCCTTCCTGTGTCACCCCGGACCGGATCAGCCCGGTTCTCCCGCTTCCCAGCGGCGGCGGACCTCGTCAAAGACGGAATCCGGAATGTCGATCTGCTCGTGTACGTTGTTGGATACGTACTGCTCCCCGGCGCTCTCCGGGAAGGTGGTGAAGGTGTCGTTCCGCCAGGCGTCCCGCTCCTCCTTGTTGCGGAGGTTCGGGAGCTTGATGGGCTGGTTCCCCATGACGATGGAGCGGTAGCCCAGGGTGCCGGGCATGCACATATCCACCGCGTCGTACACGCCGATGGCGCGCTCGCGGGCCTCCTCGTCCCCCAGGATGGAGCGGATGAAGTAGTAGGTGGTGAAGAAGTCGCCGCCGCCGTGACCGCTGTTTTCCGTGCCGGCCACGATGGGAGCGGGCGTGTAGGTCTTATACTCGCCGCGGCAGTTCTCGCCGGGCTTCTCCGTGTAGACCGCGATGCGTCCGTCGCCCAGGTCCTGCACGCCGCCCAGGTCGCCGTTCAGCTGGTAGTTGGAGTGGCGGGTGGACTTGATGTTGAAGTGCAGGGACTTCAGCATGGCGCCGTTGTTCAGGGTGACGATCTCCATGCCCAGAGAGCCGGAGGCCGTGCCCAGGTTCCGCATGAAGGGCATGTTGGGCGTCTCAAAGGCGGACACCTGCACCGGTCTGAGTCCCGTCATGTAGAGGATCGGGCCGATGGAGTGGGTGCAGTAGAAGGTGGAGGACATGAGGTTGCGCCAGTGGTTCCGCTCGCCGTAGGTGATCTGGGGCCAGATGGAGGAGCAGTCGTGGAGGTATTCGCCCTCCGCGTACATGAGCTCGCCCAGCGCGCCGGACCGGTAGATGTTCCGCATCTCCCAGCGGACCGGCGTGTAGCAGTAGTTCTCCGCGTAGGTGTAGATCTTCCCGGTCTTCTCCACGGTCTCGATGAGCCGGACCGCCTCCGCCATGTTGGCCATGGTCAGGCATTCCGTCATGATGTGCCGTCCGCTCTCCAGGAGCCGGATGCCGAACTTGGCGTGCTCATGGGCGTAGTTGGCGCAGACCACCGCGTCCATGTCGTGGTTGAAGAAGTCGTCGAATTTCTCGTAGTAGGTGATGTTGTAGAGTCCGCAGGCTTCCGCTTCCTTCCGGCACGCGTCCAGAAGGGGCTTGTACTTGTCGCAGACGGCCACCAGCTCCGCTTCCTTGGAGTGCAGGATCTGACGGATCATGGTCATGCCGCGTCCGGCTCCGAATACGCCGATCTTGATTTTTGCCATGGCAGTTTCCTCCTGTTGTTCATTCCTGAAGGACGAATTCGCCCCTCTCCAGCCGGTACAGCCGGACGTCGGTGAACTGTCCTTCCTCTCCGCGGCCGTGGTGGGATACGTAGAAGTACCCGTCTCCCAGCGCCGCGATGCCGGTGTCGCCCCGGGGGAATCCGATCCCCGCGATACCGTGTTCGTCCAGGGTCAGGACCTCGCCCTCCGTCTCAGGATATACGCCCAGAAGGCGCTCCTTTTTCGGCGGGATCTCCGCGTCCGCCGCGAACATGGGCGGATTCGGAAACTCCGGCTTTTTCCCGCGGTAGACGCACATCCAGTATTTCCGGGTGAAGGGATCGTATTCCAGATTCTGCACCCCGTACTCCGTGTTGCCGGTGTAGACGAAATACTTGGAGGCGGGAGAGGCGGGACCGGAGCCGTGCATGTCCTCCTGACGGAGGGGAAGAGCGGTCCGGTTCAGCTCGTCGAGGTCGTATTTCAGGATCACCTGATAGTCGTTGTCGGTCCGGGTCACGTCGCTGTAGACGCCGTAGCTGACGAACAGCCAGCGCTTTGCCCCGGGATCCCCGGCCTTTCCGAAATCGGGACCGGTGGCCGTGCCGTCGATGCCGGAGCAGCCGTGGCGGTGCTTTAGAACGGTGCCGTCGCGGAGCGTCACCTCGGCGAGGTAGTCGTCCGTGACCTCCTTCAGAAAGGCGCACCGCATGACCTCGGCTGACGGCATGTCCGCCCTGTCGATTTTGTCCGCGTCAAAGATGGACATATAGAACCGGTCCGGGATCTCGATGCCGCCGCCCAGCATGCTCACGATGCCGCGGCCGATGGCGTCGTTCTTGTACTCCAGAGAGCCGTAGACCCGCCCGTCGTCCGGGTTGAAGGAGATGCACCCCAGATGCCCGCAGAGTCCCGTCACCGAGCCGACGAAGTTCCCCTCGAGGTCGGTTTTCACCAGCATGGTGGTGAAGGAGTAGTACATGTACCCCTTGTTCAGATCCGCGGCGATGCCCTGGCAGTGTCCCGCCCGGTATGCCCCGGAATGCACGCATTTCGGCAGGGAAGAGAAGTCCATGCGCTCACCTCCACAGCGTCACGCCGGAGATCCGGTCGTTCAGCCGCTGATTTTCATGCTTTTCAAATCCGTGGGCTCTGAGATAGTCCTCCGCCTCGTCGAACCAGCAGGTCAGCCTGGCCCGGTAGTGGCAGTCGGAGTTGATGATCAGGGAGCCGCCCGCCGCCTTGATTTCGTCCAGCAGGTACGGCGCGGGATAGGGCACGGTCCGCAGTCCCCGGGCGATGGCTCCGGTGTTCAGCTCGAAGAGGGAGCAGGACTTGACGATCTCCCGCACGGCCTCCCTGGCGGCGTCCCGGTACCGGGGATCGTCCTCGGGGCAGAGGGAGTATTTGGTGGGCAGGTCGATGTGGCCCACGATGTCGGTCTTGTTCCGCATCACGTGCTCCGTTAGGTTCTCGTAGTAGACCTTGGTGAAGTCCACGAAGCTGCCGCCGAAGAGATCGTTCACCAGATCCCGCTGCCACCGCTCGCTCGAGTCGATGGGACGGCTGACGCCCCGGCGGACGATCTCGTGGACGGAGGACAGGATGAAGTCGTAGTCCAGCGTGGGGACGCCGCTCTCCCCGTCCAGCTCCACGCCGCACCAGACGTCGATGATCCCCCGGTATTCGGCGGCCAGGTCCCGGATCTCCCGGAACTGACGCAGGGTGCCCTCCGGCGACATGGAATAGTAGCTTTCGAACCAGGCGTAGGAGTGGTCGGAGAAGCCCAGGGCGGTGAATCCGCGGGACACGGCCTCCTCGATCATCTGCCGGGGGGTGTCGTGGCCGTCGGAGTAGCGGGTGTGGGTGTGAAAATTATGCTTCTGCATAACAGGATTGCCTCTGTTGTGTGTCAAATCGCGCCGCCGTCCGGTTCCGGAGAGGGTCCGGATACAGGGGTGTCCGCGTCGTTCGGTGCTTCCGGTGCCTCAAGCACTTCGGGAAGATCGGAGAACCGGTCGACGGCCATGTCCCAGTCGTCAACCCGGCCCCGTCCGAAGGATTCGCCGAAGCCGTAGCGGCAGTAGACGAAGGGGATGCCGGCTCCCCGCGCTCCGTCCCTGTCGCTGACCGTGTCTCCCACGTAAACGGGAGAGCGAAGATCCCGCCGCCGGATCACGTCCAGGATGTTCTCCGCCTTTCCGTGTCCGGTCCGTCCGGAGGATTCGCGGTCCTCGAAGACGTCCCACAGACGGTGGGCGGTGAGAAAGGCCTCCACATAGCCGTCCTGGGCGTTGGACACCACGAACAGCCGGTATCCGTCCCGCCTCAGCCGCGCGAGAGTCTCCGGCACGCCCGGCCAGAGCACCCCTCCGCGCACGGGAAGCCATTCGTTCTCCAGCGCGCAGCTCTCCCCCATGAGGGCGAAGGCCTCTTCAAAGGGAAGGGTGGGGAAGAAGATCCCGGCCAGCTCCTCGTTGGTGAGTCCCATGTACCGGCAGACCGAGTCCCGGTCCAGCGGCACGGCGGGGGTGACTTCCGGATGGCGCCGCATCACCTCGACCCAGGTTTCGGCCGTGACGCCCGTCGCGTCCCAAAGGGTGCCGTCCAGATCGAATATCACGCTGTCAAACCGTTTCACGGGGGCCTCTCCCTTCGGCAGAATCTTCCATAACATTATACCGCACGCCGGGGAGCCGGTCAAGCCGGTTTGTGAAAAAAGCCGGAAAGAAAAGAAGGGCATGTGCCGCTTTGGCGCATCGGCTCCGTTTTTTTCTGTCCGGACCCCTTGCAATCGGAACCGGGGTATGATAAAATGTGTTTATTAACCCCGGTATCTTTCAAGGAGTCCACCATGAAAAAACGCATCCTCTCCCTCCTGCTGGCATCCCTGCTCGGCGCGTCCGTCCTGGCCGGATGCTCCAACAACAGCGCGAATCCGGCGGAGACCGACAATCCCGTCCAGACGAACGTCCAGACTCCCTCCTCCGACGGCGGATCCGAAGAGGAAGAGGAGCTCTCTCCCCTGGAGCAGCGAGCACGGATCCCCGACAATCTGCCCGAGAACAATTTCGACGGCCGGGAGTTCACCGTCTGCACCGAGGAGCGGAAGTTCTATGAGATCTTCTCCGAGGACCTGAACGGCGAGGCCACCAACGACTCCGTCTATCAGCGGAACGTGCGGATCGAGGACCGGTTCAACGCCAAGATCACGCCTCTGGCCAACGCCTCTCCCTATGACGACGTGATCAAGGTGGTCACCTCCGGAACCCATGCCTACGACGTGGTGGGATTCGTCAACTACAAGACCTACACACCCGCGTCCGCCGGCGTGCTGTACAACTGGCTGGACATCCCGCGCGTGGATCTGACCCAGCCCTGGCACAACCACCTGGCCAACGGCGACGCCACCATCAACGGCAAGCTGTTCGGCATCGACTCCGACCTGTCGATCTCCACGCTGCTTTACACCTACGGTACCTTCTTCAACTATCAGATCATGGAGCAGTACGGCTTCTCCTCCCAGGACCTGTACGACATCGTGTTCGAGGGCAAGTGGACGGTGGACCGGCTGAAGGAGATCTCCTCCGGCATCTGGCAGGACCTGAACGGCGACGGCAAGCACGACGCGGACGACATCCACGGCTACGCGGTCACCTCCACCCAGGTGAACACCCACGACGTGTGGCTGGCGGCGCTGGACATCTCCCCGGTGCTGACCGTCAGCGGCGCGGACGAATTTGAGGTCACCTTCTTCAGCGACAAGACCGTCTCCGCCCTGGAAAAGGTCAACGCCCTGTACCATGAGTCCGACGGTTCCTACTTCGGCGGCTCCGACTGGAGACAGGTTCCCACCTGGTTCGCAAACGGCAAGGTGGCCATGACCCAGCTGTACTTCGGCGAGACCACCGAGTCCCTCACCGAGATGGAGGACACCTACGGCATTCTGCCCCTGCCGAAGTTCGACGAGACCCAGGACGGCTACTACACCAACTGCTGGGACCAGTTCACCGTATTCGCGGTGCCGCTGACCATGCCGGAGAGCGACGGGGAATTCGTGGGCACCATGTACGAGGTCATGTGCGCGGAATCCTACAAGACCGTGTTCCCGGCCTACTACGACGTGGCCCTGAAGAGCCGCTATTCCGCCGAGCCCGCGACCGCCGAGGTGGTGGACCTGATCATGGCGGGCAGAAAGCTGGACTTCACCTTCCAGTTCGGAGAGAAGCTGTCCAGCCTGCCCTACATCTTCCGACAGATGGTGGTGGCCAACGACACCGCCGTCGCGTCCAAGTACAAGCAGATCCAGAAGCCGCTGAACAAGCAGATCCAGAAGTTCCTCGAGATCTACTACGGCTGATGATCCCCTGTCCAAAGAACGGATAAACAGCAACGGCCTGCCGCGTTTGTCTCCGGAGACGGAGAGGCGGCAGGCTGTATTTAATGGGACGATTAATACAAATTCCAGTCTAAATCATGGATTTAGACTGTCCTGAAAGTCAATCTGACTTTCAGAATCACACAAAACCATTTTGCAATGGTTTTGT
Organism: uncultured Ruminococcus sp.; assembly: GCA_902778205.1. GTDB lineage: Bacteria > Bacillota > Clostridia > Oscillospirales > CAG-272 > UMGS1696. The sequence goes on from CACYWX010000073.1 coordinate 10,544, forward strand.
GTGGAATTAGTATAAGTCAGCAGGACGTATATCCGCTGGTTTTTGAATATCATTTGACGTCAGCAGACTCTCCTTCCACCGCCTGCCTGCCTCCCTCTGAGAGGGAGGCAGGCAGGCGGCCTTCCCTTACGGCTCCCTCCCAGAGGGAGCTGTCAGCTATGCTGACTGAAGGAGAGTCTGCCAT
>CACYWX010000074.1 GCA_902778205.1 uncultured Ruminococcus sp.
CCATCGGCTTCGCCGTGAAGGACGGTCCGAAGGCGACCCTGACCTTCATCGGGGGACGCTGCCTCATCAAGGAGGGCGTGGAGGACTGCGCCATCCGCCTTCCCTTCTCCTCCCCGGAGAAATTCAACGGCATGATCAACGGCACCGTCACCCCCATTCCCACCAAGGGCATCACCCATCTGCCCTTCCTGCTGGGCAAGTTCAAGAAGCTGACGGATCTCCTTGAGACCTATCTGCGTCCCACGGAGGAGGCCATGAAGGACGAGACCTTCTACCGGGCCAGCACAGCAGTCATGTTCCGGCTGATCGTCTGCGCCGTGGCTCAGATCGCCAACCACGACAAGGTGGGGCAGTTCTCCGCCTCGAACATCGTGGACGGCGCCGTTCTCATGGAGATCAAGGACTTCGCCAAGGCCGCCCTCATCGCGAAGGACGGACGCCTGACCTTCACCCAGAAGGTGCCGAAGACCGTCATGTCCTACATGCAGTTCGCCGACGTGAAGACCGCCCGGGATCTCTTCGACGGAAAAATCAACAGTGTGGCAGCGGTGGGCAGCGGTCTGGTCCGCATCGGCGGCATGGTTTCCCAGATCGACAACGTCAACCGCATCCTTTCCCGGGTCGAGCTCTATCTGAAATGAGACCCTTCCCCATTCCTTCAATCATCTGACGGAGGCAGAACAGAATGGCACATGAAATCTATACATACCCGAAATCCCGGGAGCTCTTCACCCGCGCGGAAAAGGTGATCCCGTCCGGCATCTACGGCCACCAGGGACCCGCGGAGGGCTGCTATATTCCCATCGAGGCCTACCCGCTCTTCAGCGACCATGCGTCCGGCTCCTATTTCTGGGACGTGGACGGCCACCGCTTCATCGACTACATGTGCGCCTACGGTCCCAACATCCTGGGCTACAACGATCCGGACGTGGACGAGGCGGCCCGGAAGCAGCGGGAAAAGGGCGACTGCACCACCGCGCCCAACAGCATCATGGTGGACTTCGCGGAGCTGCTGGTGGACACCGTGGCCTCCGCGGACTGGGCGTTTTTCGCCAAGAACGGCAACGACGTCACCACCCTGGCGGTCATGGCGGCCCGGGCCTACACCCACCGGAAGAAGATCGTCTTCTTCAAGGGCTACTACCACGGCATCTCCCCCTGGACCCAGAAGATCGACTACGCCGGCGTCATTGAAGAGGACGTCATGAACAACCTCTACGTGGACTGGAACGACGCCGAGGCCATCGAGCGGGTCTTCGCCGAGAACAAGGACGAGATCGCCGCCGTCATCGCCCAGCCCTACATGCACGGCAACTTCAAGGACAACGAGCTCCCCGCCGAGGGCTACTGGGCGAAGCTCCGCAAGCTCTGCACCGACAACTCCACGGTGCTGGTGGTGGACGACGTCAGGGCCGGCTTCCGTCTGGACATCGCGGGCAGCGACCACTACTTCGGCTTCGAGGCGGACCTGATCTGCTTCTGCAAGGCCATCGCCAACGGCTACAACGTCTCCGCCCTCTGCGGCAAGGAGTTTCTGAAGAACACCATCTCCTCCATGTCCTACACGGGCTCCTACTGGCTCTCCGCGGTTCCCTTCGCCGCCGGCATCGCCTGCATCGAGAAGATGAAGCGGCTGGGCTGTCCCGAGCTTCTGATCCGGAAGGGGACCCGGCTGAAGAAGGAACTGATCAAGGCCGCGGCGGACGAGGGCTTCGACCTGCATGTGTCCGGCGTGCCCAGCCTGTTCTATCTGCGGCTGGCGGACGACCCGTCCCTGATGCTCCATCAGGAGTGGATCTCCGAATGCGTGCGCCGGGGCGTGTTCTTCACCAGCCACCACAACCACTTCGTCAACGCCTCCCTCACGGACGGGGACATCGACGAGACCGTGTCCGTGGCGAAGGAGGCCTTCGGGATCATCCGCCAGAGACACCCGGAGATCTGAGGAGCGCAGATCCGGCCGCATCATACAAGGGAGGTTTCCGTCATGGCTCATATCACCGTTGATTTTTCAAAGACAATCGGGCCCGTGAAGCCCATGCACAGCGTCAACAACGGTCCCGCCGTCACCCGGGGGCTCGGCAATTTCGAGGCCTACCGGGACGCGGGCTTCCCCTTCGCCAGGACCCACGACGCCGCCTTCTGCCCCTCCTACGGCGGACAGCACGGCGTGGACATCATCAACATCTTCCCGGATTTCGACCGGGACGAGAACGATCCCGCCTCCTATGACTTCGATCTGACCGACGAATACATGGAGAACATCATGGCGGCGGGGACGGAGGTCTTCTACCGGCTGGGCAACAAGATCGAGCACGAGTCCAAGCGGTACGGCTCCGTTCCTCCGAAGGACTACGCCAAGTGGGCGAGGATCTGTGAGCACGTCATCCTCCATATGAACGAGGGCTGGGCGGGGGGCCATCGCTACGGCATCCGCTACTGGGAGATCTGGAACGAGCCGGATCTGCATCCCCAGTGCTGGGAGGGCGAGGACGAGGAGTTCTTCCCCCTCTTCGACATCACGGCCAGGCATCTCAAGGCCCGGTTCCCGGAGCTGAAGATCGGCGGTCCCGCCGTCACCTCCATGGACGCGCACTGGTTCCTGGATCCCTTCTTCCGCTATCTGACGCGGGATCCCGACGATCCCACGCCCCTCGATTTCTTCTCCTTCCACCGGTACGCCAGCGACCCCGCCCAGTTCGGCCGCGACATCCGGCTGGCGAAGGATTACTGTGACCGGTACGGGTACAAGGACGCTGAGCTGATCCTCAACGAATGGAATTACGTCCGGCACTGGACCCCGAAGGAGGAGATCCTCTACTCCTACTACGCCAACCACTCCCTGAAGGGCTCCGCCTTCGTGGCCTCCTCCATGCTGGAGGCTCAGCACTCGCCGCTCGACCACTTCATGTACTACGACGCGCGGATCGACACCCACTGGAACGGGCTCTTCGACTACTACACCAGGGGTCCTCTGCCGCCCTATTACGCCATGTGCGCCTTCCGGGACTGCTTCCGTCTGGGCACGGAGGTCTCATCCGCCTCGGACGACGGGGACGTGCGGGTTCTGGCGGCGGTGAACGATGCCGGGGACAAAGCCGCCGTCATGCTGTCCTATTACCGGGACGCCGAATCCATGGACGGCGCGGGAACGGAGGCCGACGCGCAGACCCTGCGGCTGGAATGGAGCGGATTCGCCTCCGACCGGGGCGTGGACGCGGAATACTGCGTGCTGGACGCCGGACACAGCCTGACCCCCGTATCCGCCGAGACCTTCTTCGGAGCCTGCGGCGCGCACATTCTTCCCCTGCCCCTTTACACCACCGTTCTGGTGAAGCTGAAAAAACGCGCGGAGTGATACAAACCGCGCAGATATGGAAAACGGGTTGCCGTATGGACTCCGGAAAACGGAGAAATGCGTCAGCCCGTTTTTCTTTGTTGTAAAATCACAAGCGTCCCGCCATCCGCGGAAATCTCTGTCAGAACCGCTTCTTCAGCACGGGCTCCAGGCGGTTTACGGCCAGCTGGGCGGCGGCTCCGGTGAAAAGTCCGGCCAGCACGCCCGACACCATCAACACCGGGAAATAGTACAGAATCGCCGCGGTCCGGGTGACGGCCAGCGCCACGAGGATCTGCCCGACGTTGTGTGCGACGGCTCCGATGACGCTCATGACCCAGATCTGCTTTCCCGTCAGGAGCTTCCGGAGGGGCAGCATGGTGAGCCAGCACAGGGTTCCCCCGGCCAGGGAATACCACAGGGCCATGATCTGCCCGGAGAACACCCCGCCCAACAGCACCCGGCACAGAAGGACCGCCCCGGCGTCCCAGGGACCGATGAGAAACGCCGCCGCCACCGTGACGATATTGGCCAGCCCCAGTTTCACACCCGGAATGCCGATGGAGGGAATGCGGAGCTCGATGACGAAGATGGTCAGCGCGAAGGCCGTGAAGAGGGCGTCCAGAGTCAGCCGTCCCGCTCCTTTTTTCATGATGGATCCCCTCCTTCTCCGGTCCGGATCACCGGGACACCGTATCCGGAACCGGTCCGGACTCCGCCGCGGCGGTCTGTTCGATGCGGATCACCAGCCTATGGGGCAGGCACACGATGGGAGCCGCGCTGTCGCTGATCCAGCCGGTCTTCACGCAGATCCCGTCCGGGCAGTCCGCCTCCGCCACGGAGATCCGCCCGGGCTCCACCCGGATCACATTGGACCCGCGCTCGTCCGTCAGGGTGAACTCATAGGGCTCAGTCACCAGGGACAGATCCACGGAGCGCACCGGAACGCCGTCCCGGTAGATGTTGGCCACGGTGCCGGGAGCGGGTCCCAGATACAGGATCAGCCCGGCCGCGACGGACAGCAGCAGGAAGGCGGAGATCAGAAGGATCCAGGTTTTCGTCGGGATCACGGCGCGCCTCCCCTCCCGGACTCCCGTCCGATCACCGTCAGTGGGGCGTCCGTCCAGTCGCCGGCGGGGGTGAAGGAGGTTTCCAGCCCCTCCGTCAGAAGGATCCGTCCGTCCTCCGTCAAAAGGATCATGCCAAAGTCGTCCGAGTCCCGCCAGAAGTCCGCGGCACCCTCCTCTCCCATGACGAACAGGGCGGTGGAGAGCCCGTCGCATACCACGCCCCTCTCCCCCACGATCGTCACGGAGATCAGGCCGTTGTCCGCGGGGATCCCGGTGTCCGGATCGAGGATGTGTCGGTAGATCCTGCCGTCCCGCTCGAAGTACCGCTCGTAGCCGCCGGAGGTGATCACCGCCCGGTCCGCCGTCTCCAGCACTCCCGCGTAGCCGTTCCCCAGAGGATCCGCCACGGCCACCCGCCAGAGGGAGCAGTCCGGTTTGGTGCCCAGGGCCTGCACGTTGCCGCCGAGATTCACCAGGGCCGAGGTCACGCCCGCCTCCCGGAACAGCGCCAGAAGACGGTCCCCCGTATAGCCCTTCGCCACCGCGCCCAGATCCAGCATCTGCCCGGGTCCGAGGGTCACGCGCCCGTCCCCGAGGCTCACCCGCCGCCAGTCCACTAACGGAAGCAGGGCGTCCAGCTCTTCTTCCGAGGGGATCCGGTAATCCCCGGTAGTAAAGCCCCAGGCCCGGAGCACGGGATACACGGTGCAGTCCAGTTTCCCTTCCGTCCTCTCGGAGAGCTCCAGAGCCGCGGACAGCACCTCCGCCGTATCCGGTCCCACGGAGCCCTCACCGGCTCCGTTGACGGCGAAGATCTCGCTTGCGGGAGCGGTGACGGACAGCTCCGATTCCAGGGTCAGGATCAGCGCCTCCGCCTCCCGCATCAGATCCTCCGATCCGCCGTACACCGTCAGGTCCATGACGGTATCCATGGCAAACACGGTCCTCGTCCGGGGCTCCTCCGTTTTCCCTTCGCCGTCTCTTGCGCCGCATCCCGTCAGAAGCAGCAGGGACGCCAGAGCCGCGCTCAGCCAGCCCGAGGGGGTCGGCTTATGAAAATGAAGTCGTTTTACAGTTTCCATATGGAAATGATAACACGAACGCCGCCCGTTGTCAAGAGCCTTCCGCCGAATCGGTTGCCGTCCGCTAACCATCCGGATTTGACAAGGGGCGTCCGGCATGCTATAATGAGGGGAAGCAGAACGGGAAGGACGGGTGTGACATGGCAAAAATCAGGACGGTATCGGTGCTGGGACCCACGGCGTCGGGCAAGACCGGTCTGGCGGTGCGGCTGGCGAAACGGCTGGGAGGCGAGGTGGTATCCTGCGATTCCATGCAGCTGTACCGGGGCATGGACGTCGGCACGGCCACCCCGGACATGGCGGAACGGGAGGGGATCCCCCACCACATGTTCGACATCGCGGACCCGTCGGAGGACTTCTCAGCGGCGGATTACGCGCGTCTGGCGGCACCCGTCATCGCGGACATCGCCGCACGGGGAAAGCTCCCCATCCTCTGCGGGGGAACGGGCCTCTACCGGGACGCCCTCATGCGGATCTCGGATTTCGTCGAGGGAGAGCCGGACGAGGAATTGCGGGAGTCCCTCTACGCCTACGCCCGGGAGCACGGGAACGCCGCCCTGCACGGCCGTCTCCGGGCCGTGGATCCCGAGGCCGCCGACGCCATTCATATGAACAACGTGAAACGGGTGGTACGGGCTCTGGAGGTATACGAGACCACGGGCCGCACCAAAACCGAGACCGACCGGATGCAGACCGCCGGGGACTCCCCCTACGAGGATACGCCCCTGATCCTGACCTTCTGCGACCGCGCCCTGCTCTACAGCCGGATCGAGAGGCGGGTGGACCTGATGATGGAGGCGGGGCTGGAAAAAGAGGCCCGGGATCTGCTCTGCTCCGGACGTCCCGTGTCCCGCACAGCGGCTCAGGCCATCGGCTACAAGGAATTCCTGCCCTATTTCCGCGGGGAATGCTCCCTCTCCGACGTGGCGGCGCAGATCAAGCTGGCCACCCGGCACTACGCCAAGCGGCAGATGATCTGGTTCCGCCGGTACGAGGACGCCCTCCGGCCCGTGCCCGACGAGAACGGCGCCATGAAGGACGGGGACCGGCTGGCGGAGGAGGCGCTGTCCCTGCTCCGGGAGCGGTGGGGAGCCAAATAATTACATTTTCCCGCCAAAGTTAATATATTTGTCACCAATTCGCCCGGCTTCTGTGATAGAATGGGGCGAACTCCGGAATAACAGGAAAAGGAGACTTTTTTCATGGACAAGCAGAAAAAGCTCTACTGCGTGGCCAACGCCCATCTGGACACCCAGTGGAACTGGACCATTCAGGATACCATCCGCGACTGCGTGAAGAGCACCCTCGAGCGCAATTTCGAGCTGATGGACAAGTATCCCCACTACCGCATGAACTTCGAAGGCGCGTTCCGCTACAAGCTGGCGAAGGAATACTATCCCGACCTTTATGAGAAGCTGAAGGGCTATATCGCGGACGGCCGCTGGAACGTCGCCGGCTCCACCTGGGACGCCATGGACGCCAACGTGCCCTCCTCCGAGGCCCTCATGCGCCAGATCCTCTACGGGAACGGCTTCTTCGAGAAGGAATTCGGCAAGAAGAGCACCGATATTTTCCTGACGGACTGCTTCGGCTTCCGCTATGCCCTGCCCTCCATCGAGGCGCACATGGGTCTGAACGGCTTCTCCACCCAGAAGCTGGTCTGGGGCGTGGGATCCCCCATCTACAACGAGGACGGCACCGTCACCCGCCCCGAGCCAGAACCGCGTGACACGCCCCGTGAGGAGCGCAAGCCCCGCATGGATCTGGGCAAGTGGATCGGCCCGGACGGCAAGGGTGTGGCGGTTTCCCTGCTGGAGGGCGACTACACCTACAACTTCAACAATCCCCACGGACCGGAGCACAAGCCGGACGAGCGTCCCGTGGGCCAGCGCGAGGAATACCTCCGCGCCATTGAGCACAACGAGAAGTATACCGGCGTCCCCTCCCGCTCCATGTACTTCGGCACCGGCGACTACGGCGGATCCTGCAAGGAGATCTCCGCTCAGATGCTGAACGAGGCCATCGACAAAAACGGCGAGAACCTGTACGAGGTCATCGCGGCCTCCACCGACGACATCTTCAACGACCTGACCCCCGAGGAGTTCGACGCCCTCCCCACCTACGACGGCGAGCTTCTGATCCCCCACGGCTCCGGCGCGGTCACCTCCCACACCATCAACAAGAGATGGAACCGGAAGAACGAGCTTCTGGCGGACTCCGCGGAGAGAGCGGCGGTCCTGGCGGCATGGCTCGGCGCGTCCGAGTACCCGGAGGAGCGCTTCCTCACCGCCTGGCAGACCTTCCTGTGGCATCAGTTCCACGACGACCTGCCCGGCACCTCCATCGCCTCCGCTTACGTCTTCACCTACAACGACTACGTCATCGCCCTGAACATGTTCGCGGCGGAGCTGACCCGTGCGGTGGGCGGCGCGGCGAAGGCCCTGGACACCAACGTCAAGGGAACCCCCGTGGTGGTGTACAACCCTGTCTCCGCGGAACGGAACGACGTGGTCACCGTGAAGCCCTTCCACACCGACAGGAAGTACGTCCGGGTATTCGCTCCCTGCGGATGCGAGGTTCCCGCCCAGTACGATCCCGAGACGAAAACCCTGAAGTTCGCGGCGAAGACCCCCGCCGTATCCTGCGCCGTCTTCGACATTCAGGAATCCGACGAGCCCTCCCCGCTTGCTCCCGCCGTCTGCGTGAACGAAAACGTCATCGAGAACGAACGCTACCGCGTCACCATCGACGAAAACGGCGACATCGCCTCCATCGTGGACAAGGCGAACGGCAATACCGAGCTGCTCTCCGCTCCCGCGGGCCTGGAAATCGGCCCCGACACGTCCCAGAACTGGCCTTCCTGGGAGCTGGTGTGGACGGATTCCCTCGTGGAGCCGATCCATGTGAAGGACAACGTGAAGATCGAGACCGCGGAAAACGGTCCCGCCGTCTGCGCCCTGAGAATCACCCGGACCCACGGCGGCTCCACCTTCGAGCAGACCGTGCGCCTCACCGCCGGCGGACAGAGAGTGGACGTGGAGTGCAGGGTGGACTGGTTCGAGAGAGCCTCCAACCTCCGCGCCGCCTTCCCGCTTTCCGTCTCCAACCCGAAGGCCGCCTTTGATCTCGGCCTCGGCGCCATCGACTCCGGCAACACGGATTCCTTCCCCTACTACCAGCACGTGGTCCATCAGTGGGCGGACCTGACCGCGGAGGACGAAAGCTACGGCGTGTCCATCCTCAACGACTGCAAGTACGGCATGGACAAGCCGAACGACAACACCCTGCGCCTCACCCTCATCCACACGCCGCTGGCGCAGTTCTCCCCGGATTCCGGTCAGGACTGGCAGGATATGGGCCTGAACCTCTTCACCTACTCCATCATGGGCCACAAGGGTCCCCGGACCGGCGAGACCACGAAGGAAGCCGCCGAGCTGAACCAGCCCCAGATGTCCTTCCGCACCCCGAAGCACGACGGCGCGAAGAAGGTCCTCTCCCTCGTCTCCGTCTCCGACGACGCCGCCATTCTCCGAGCCGTGAAGAAGGAGGAAAAGGGGAACCGGATCATCGTCCGCGTCCAGAACACCGTGGGACACGAACTGAAGGACGTGAAGCTGACCTTCGCCGCGAACCTGACCTCCGTCACCGAGACCAACGGCTATGAGGACGACATCGCCCCCGTTCCGTTCGACGGCAATACCCTGACCGTGGACTTCGGCAAATACGGCGTCCGCACCTTCGCCGTGGAGCTGGAGGCCCCCGCCTGCGCCGTCGCTCCCGTGAAGTACGAGGCCCTCGCCCTGCCCTACAATAAGAAGATCACCTCCTGCAACCACCATCCTGAGTGCGGCGACTATGCCCAGGGCATCGCCTGCCCGAAGGAGCTGTGGGACGAGAAGATCGTCTCCGCCGGCGTTCCCTTCACCCTGGCTCCCGCGACGGAGCAGAACGCTGTGGCATCGAAGGGCCAGACCATCGAGATCCCCGAGGGCGCATCCAGTGTTTCCATCCTCGCGGCCTCCGCATGCGGCGACACCTGCGCACAGTTCGCCGTGGACGGGAAGGCTGTCTGCGTTCCGGTTCAGGACTTCCACGACAACGTCGGCGCCTGGGATCAGCTGGTGAACGGACACACCCCGCTCATCAAGCGCGGCGAGATCGCCAAGACCTTCACCCACACCCACGACAAGGACGGCGACCGCCTCTACCTCTTCGCCTACTTCTTCCGGTACGAGATCCCGGTGAACGGCGCGAAGAACCTGACCCTGCCCGACGACGAGAACATCATCGTCACGGCGGCCACGGCCTCCTTCGAGACGGACGAGCTTCTGCCCTGGTGCGACCTCTACGACCGGGTGGAGACCTCCGACGCGCCCGTGCACACCCTGACCCTCATCAACTGCGCCGGACACGAGACGAAGTATCAGTATCAGACCGGCAAGACCGCCCTGGTCCGCACCAGCCAGTACGACGACGGCTGGGTCTTCGAGGGATGGGACGGCGACTGCATCGCGGCGGAATACGGCCCCGCGGCTGTCATCAAGATGCCCGACCGGGACGTGACCGTGAAGATCCGCGCCGAGAAGCTGGGCCACGACATCCTGCTGAACAAGCCCGCGTGTGCCATCCACGAGTTCAACGCCCGGGAAATGGCCTGCAACGCGGTGAACGGCAACGACCGGACCAAGTGGTGCGCCATGGACGAGAGCGGCAAGCTCTGGCTGGAGGTGGACGCCGGCGAGGTCTTCAAGGTCAACCGCTGGTTCGTCATGCACGGCGGCGCTGTGGAGAGCCCCGGCTACAACACCCGCGACTTCAGCCTGCAGGTGAAGGTGAACGAGGACGACGAGTGGACCACCGTGGACAGCGTCGAGGGCAACAAGGACAACCAGACCCTCCGCGACTTCCCGGAGACCGAGGGACGGTACTTCCGCCTTTGGATCGACCGGGCCACCCAGCACCGCGACCCCACCGCCCGGATCTACATGTTCCAGGTGTTCAAGGCCGAATAAGAGCGCATTACGGCTGATTACAAGCCATTGTCTCCCCGGCGGATCGGAAAAGGTCCGCCGGGGGTTTTTATGTAAACGAAGCGCTTTTTGTTTTGGAAGTTTATGATTTCTATTGACAATAACGCCTAATTTTGATATAATTTAAACACAATTCAAACGTCACGGGAGAAGACTATGTCAAACAAGGAACAGCCCACGGGATATTACAATC